>NZ_JBHVEE010000118.1:0-30501 GCF_042802415.1 Streptomyces sp. NPDC057486
TACCCCCCGGGCTGGGCCGGGGCCCCCGGCGCCCGGCCCCCTCCGCGCGTTCGGTCCTCCCCGCAGATCCGCAGCCCCTTCGGAGTCGGCACGGCAGATGGCCGCCCAGGAAGCTGGAGGCCAGTGAGTCGGCGGCCGGCCGGCCGTAGGTGTAGGCGTACTCGATCTCCCGGTACGGGTAGCCGTCAGACCAGTGGCTTCACGGACATCAGAAGATGCCGGTGCGTGGGGCCGCCCTCGGGTTCGTCCCCCGCCGTCCGGCCGGTGATCATGGCGCGCTGGCCGGGACCCATCATGCGGAACTGCACGACCGGCGCGTCGAACGAGGCCAGGGCGTCCATCAGATACGAGGGGTTGAAGGCGACCGTCAGCTCGTCGGCGCCCTCCAGGACCGCGGGCAGCCGCTGGGACGCGACATCGTCCTCGTACCCCGCCTGAAGCAGCACCGAGCCGTCGGAGAAGGTCAGATGGAGCGGGCTGTCGCCGTCCGCGACCACCGCGACGCGCTTGACGGCCTCGACCAGGGGCACCCGGTCCGTGACCGCCGTCGTCGGGTCCGCCATCGCGAACAGCTTGTCGTGGCGGGGGAGTCGGCCGTCCAGGAGGCGAACCGTGGTCCGCATCCCGGCGAGTTCGAAGCCGGCCGATCCGACGTCCAGTGCGACGCGGACCATGCCGGAGCGGCCGAAGGAGCGGGCGATCTCGGTCAGCCGCCGGGCCGACACCACCACATCGGCCGTGACATCCGCCGTCTCCGGTTTCCATCCGAGCGTGCGCACCGCGAAGCGGTACCGGTCCGTGGCGGCCAGCGTCATCGTGTCGCCGTCGAGCCCCAGCCGGATCCCGGTGAGGGTCGGCAGGGTGTCGTCCCGGCCTGCGGCCACGGTCACATGGGCGACGGCCGCGGCGAACTCCTCGGAGTCCACCGCTCCCAGCACCTCGGGCAGCGGCGGCAGCGCCGGACAGTCGTCGAGCGGCAGCACGGACAGCCCGAACCGGGCGTCGCCGCCGGTCACGGAGAACCGTGAACCCTCCACCGCGCACACCACCGGACTCTCGGGCAGCACCCGGCACACATCGAGCAGCCGCCGGCCCATGACCAGGACCTTCCCGGCCCGTACGATCTCCGCCCCCACCTCGATGCGGGCGGACGCCTCGTAATCCAGGCCGGAGATCCGCAACACCTCGCCGTCCGCCTCCAGCAGCAGCCCGCCGAGCACGGGTACGGGCGACCGGGCGGGCAGCACCCGGGCCGCCCAGGCCACGGCATCCGTCAGTGCGTTGCGATCGATGCGGAACTCCATGCGCGGGGCCTCTCTGCGTCGGACCAACGGGGTCCGACGATAGAGGGCGCCACTGACAATCGACCGCGGACCGGCGTCGCGCGGGCGACGGCAGCGACCACCCCCGTGGGTCGCTGCCGTCGTTCACCCCGCCCGTCCCCCGACGCCCCTGTGTCCACGGACGGCACCCGACATCCCCCGACATCCATGCCGTCCGCGGAACACGTTCGGACTGTAGGTCGGCGGGTACCCGACAGGAAGATTCAATTCGCACGGTGTGGGCACCTCGGGGGGTAACAGTCCGCACAGCCAAACCGGTACTCTGCACTCCGGTTATCTCCACTGCCGGGGACAGAAGCAGGGGGCAGAAGCAGGGACAGACGGGCACGAGTACGGAGCGGAGGGCCTGTGCGAGCGCAGGAACGGGCCGACGACGTGCTGCGGATGAACCGCCTGGCCCGCGTCGGTGGCGTGCAGGAACTGCTGCGCTGGCTGTCGGGGCGCGTCGGCGGCTGGGCCGGACTGCTCCACGACGACGGAACCGTCCTGCACGCCGTGGCACGGACCCCGGACCGCACGAGCGCCGCGGCCGTCACGCTCGCCTCCGACGGCGCAAGGGAACTGACGGCCCTCGGCGCACGCTCCTTCACCCTCGACCGTGGCCAGGACACCGCTCTGCTGCTTCCGCTCGACGGCCCGCCCGATACCCGTGACGCCCGCGCCCCTGTCCTCGCCGTCGTCACGTGCCGTCCGCTGCCGGAGGGGCTGGCCACGCTCCTCGCCGACGCGGTGATGCCCGTGGCCATGTGCTGGGCGGCCGAATCGGTCGAACGCAAACGCCGCCGCGTCGACCTCGCGGAGTCCCGCGGCCGGGAAGCGGTGCTGCATCTGCTGATGACCGGCCAGCTCTCCATTGCCCACCAGGTCGCGGGCGCTCTGAAGCCCAGGCTGCCGGACCCCGTCCAGGTGTGCGTGGTGGAGTGCCCGGGCGGGCGGCGGGACGAGGTGGCGAAGGTCTGCGCGGATCTCTCCGGTGGACGGTCCTGGATCGTGCGGTGTCCGGTGTACGCACGCCACTTGATCCTCGTCGTGCCCGCCGGCCCGGGCGGGACCGAGCCGCGACTCGGCCGTGAGGTCGCCGTCGTGGTGGACGACTGCGTGGTCGGCGTGAGCGAGGAGGTTCCGCTCAGCGACACGGCGACCGGATACCGGCAGGCGTTCCATGCCCTGGCGGTCGCCCGCGGACTGCCCGTCCGCCACGCCCGGTTCGGCGCGGCACCCGAACCGGCTCTGCTCGTCGGCGCCGAGGGCGCACAGTGGGCCGACGACCTGTTGACGCCCCTCCTCACCTACCTGCCCCGGCGCAGCCAGGACCCCGGCAGTCAGGAACTGGCGGCGACGCTGGGTTCCTGGCTCGCGTTCTCGTCCCATGCGACCAAGCATCTGAAGATCCACCGCAACACCCTCTCCGCACGGCTGCGGTTGATCGGTGAGCTGCTCGGACGCGACCTCAACCGGCTCGCCGACCAGGCCGCACTCGACCTGGCACTGCGGATCCGCGCCACCCCCGCCCGCACACCCCGTCCTGCCGAGCCCGGGAAGGGGGTCCGCTCCCTGGACGAGATCCTGCGCCGCCCCGACGTTCGGGAGTGGGCGGCCCAGCAACTGCAACCGCTCCGCCGCAACGGCGGGGCGGCCGAGGCGACGGTCCGGTGCTGGCTGGACTGCGAAGCTCAACTGGCGCCGACCGCAGAGGCGTTGGGGATCTCCGTGCCGGGCGCCCGCAAGCGCCTCATCCGGCTCGAAGCGGCACTCCAGCGTTCACTGCTCCAGACGCCCAGTGCGCGTTACGAGTTGTGGCTGGCTTTCCGGGCGCTGGCTGTTGCGGGTGTCACCGACGCGGTGTGAGTTTCACTGCGGGCCCATGGCCGTCGGCCCGGAGCAGGTGGACGGGTTCGGGGGCCGTCGCGGGGGCCGGCGAATCCGGCGCCCCCGCGACGCCTGTGCTCACCGCTGCCAGTCGCCGCCCAGCAGCGTTCCAGCGACTGCCGGCAGTCCCAGCGAGCCCGTGCCGAAGGAGACCGTCGACGTGTACACAGGCCGGGTCTTCCCGCCCGGCAGCACCCAGACCGCGCCGCGCCCGTCCTCCTCGCACGCGCCCACGGCGATCTCGGGCCTGCCGTCACGGGTGAGGTCCCCTGCCGCCACCGTGCAGCCGAAGGCGTCGCCCTTCTCCGGGGTGCCCGGCACGCCCGGGGTGTCCTGCTTGAAGGTGTACGAGCCGGCGCCCAGCTGCCCCGTACGGCGACCGGGCACGACCGTGACCGTGCCCGCACCGCCCTTGGTACCGATCCCCTCGCCGGGTGCCCCCACGACGATGTCGGCGAGCCCGTCCTTGTTCAGGTCGGCCACGGCCACCGCGGCGCCGAATTCGTCGTAGCGCTCGCTCGAACCGGGCACCCCGCCAGTGTTCTGATGAAACGTCATGGGCGCTTTGTCCAGCGGGACTCCGTTCGCCGACCCGAACCACACGGAGACGGACCCGCCCACGTGACCGATCGGCCCCACGTCGCTCGGTTCGTCCGGGTCGCCGGCGACGACGTCCCCGTAACCGTCCCCGTTCACGTCCCCCACCGCGACGTTGAGCCCCTCTCCCTCCAGGAGCGGAGGCGGGTACGTCCCGGGCACCGGATTCACCAGCACCCGGCCCCCACTGCTTCCGTTCGCCCGGCCGGTGACCTGGAGCTGTTCGGCCACCTTGTCGCCGTTGACATCGCTGTACGCGACGGCGCGCATCCAGCCGATGTCCTCGTTCGGCACGGACGAACCGACCCCGCCGCTCCGGGTGAACGGTCCGGTCAGTTCGGTGGTGAAGTTCCAGTTGGCGATCAGGACCCGCGCCTCGCCCGGGCCGGACACCGCCGCCACGTCCTTGCCCGCGCCCCAGCGCCTCAGCACCTGCGTCGGCAGTGAGGCACCGGAGACCAGGCCCTTCGTGCTGCCCCACAGGACGTACACCGCCCCTGAGTCCAGTGTGGTGCCGACATCCTCGCCGGGCGCCCCGACCACCAGGTCCGCATAGCCGTCGTGGTCGAGGTCCGCGAGGGCGCTGGAGGCGCCGAACAGGTCGCCCGCCTCGGCCGTGCCCGGCACCCCGGCCGAATTCTGCGTGATCACCGCACGCCTGGAGGCGGACACACCCTTGGCGGACCCGTACAGCACGACGAGGCTCCCGGCCCGTTCGTGGCCCGCGACCGAGGCTCCCGGCGCGGGGACCACGAGGTCCCGGTAGCCGTCGCCGTTGATGTCCTGCGGAACCGGCATCGGCGCGGCGGAGGCTGTCCCCCCGGACAGCGTCGCGGCAACGGCGGCGACGGCGGCCACCAGGGCCGCCCGTCTGTATCCGGCTGTGCGTCGTCCACTCATCCTTCTGTCCCCACCCCATGCCCCGCGCCCGACGGGGCGGGACAACCGACTGTTGCCGCATTGACCCACAGTCGGACAAGCTGCGCAATGAGACGAGGGCGGGAAGTGCGAACCCGCGCAGAGGGACTTCGGTCCGCCCGGGTGGGGAACGTCGACCAGGTGTCGGGGCGACCGGGGAAGACGGGGCCGTCGGGGAGCCTGGCGGGGGCCGGACGCGGTGACGCAGCTGAACGCGCGTGCCGGGCGTGTGAGTTACGTACCGGCCGTCACACAGACCGGGCGGGTCCGGCCGACGGCGTGGCACCTTCCGCCGACGGCGCCCGGCAGGTTCGTCCAGGCGCTGCCGCTGCTCGACGCGGCCGGAGCGCTGCTCGGCCGAACCCTTCAGCCGGTCTTCGTGTACGTGATCTTCTCGCCGGTGTCCGCGTTCTCGCGGCGCAGAGTGCCGTCCGGCAACAGGGTCAGCGTGGTGGCCTTGCCAGGGGTGCAGGACGTCATGGGTTCGCCGAGCGTGATCGTGGAGGGCCCGATGTGGATCGGTCCGGCGGGGGACGGCTCATCGGTCAGATCCGCCTGGAAGACGCAGCGGTAGGTGCCACCGGTGTCGATCGGCCCCTCCGCGGTGAGCGTGAGGACGGTCTGGCCGACCTTGCCCTGCTGGATGACGAGTTCGCGGGTGGAGTGACCGGCGGAGTTGTCGATGCTGCCGGACCAGGTGCCGAGGTAGCCCTCGGGGACGGGGCCGTCGCCGTTCTTCTTCGCGTCGGAGGGGGACGGGGAAGTGTCGGAGGGGGCGTCCGACGGCTCCTCCGACGGGTCGTCGGACGCGAACGGGCTGGGCGAACTGCTGTGGGACACGCCGGATGTCGTGCCGTCGTCGCTCATGAGCGCGTACACCGAACCGCCCGCACCGATGGCGACGAGCACGGCGACCACGATGAGAGCGACGGTCGAACCCACCGTGCGGCGTGCGGGTTCGGGCTGTGGGGCGGAGGCGGAATAGAGGGGGCCGTACGGAGGTGTGGAGCCGAAGCCGGGGTGCTGAGGTGGCTGCTGCCGGGGATATCCGTAGCCGTACGGTTGTCCCTGACCGGGGTGCGGCTGGGCGGGCAACTGCGGGTAGCCGTATGCGGGGGCAGGGCCCGGCACGGGGGTTGAGGTGCCGATCGCCGTGGGCATCGCATGGACCCCGCCGGGCGGTTGCGGGGCCGGAGGCTGCGGGGCGGGCTGTTCCGCAGCCGGGGGCACCGTGTCCTCGGGACCGGACGGGGCAACCGGTTCCGCAGGCCGTTCCGGCTCCTCCGGTTCCTCCGGGTCCTCCGAGTCCAGCAACTCCACCGCGTGACGGCCCAGCTGGGCGAGGAGCGCGCCCGGCAGCCACGGTTCGGCGGGCTCGTCCTCCGCCAGCCGTTCCAGGATCGCGTCCGTCGTCGGCCTGGCGGCCGGGTCCTTGAGGAGGCAGTCCCGGACGAGGTCGACCAGATCCACCGGGACGCCGGTCAGGTCCGGGTCCTCCTGCGCGATCCGGAACATCAGCGCATGGACCTCGTTGTCCGTCCCGCCGAACGGAAGCCTGCCCGTCGCCGCGTACGCCAGCACCGAGCCGAGGCAGAACACATCGCACGCAGCGGTCACCCGCTCGCCCCGCACCTGCTCCGGCGCCATGAAGCCGGGCGAACCGACCAGCGCCCCGGTGCGGGTGAGACCACCGTCGGTGACGGTGTCCAGTGCCCGGGCTATGCCGAAGTCGATGACCCGCGGGCCGTCGATCGTCAGCAGAATGTTGGACGGCTTGAGGTCGCGGTGGATGAGCCCGGCGGAGTGGATGGCCTGGAGCGCGCGGGTCAGCCCGGCACCCAGGACGTGGACCGAGCGCTCGGGCAGCGGACCGAAGGCCCCCGAGGCCGGTCCCACCGGTGCGCCCGCGCGCCCGGAGACGGTGACCTGGAGGGACGGCCCGGCGACGTATCCGGTCGCGACCCACGGCACGGCGGCCTCGGTGTCGGCGTCCAGCACGGGGGCCGTCCACGCCGAGCCGACCTGGCGTGCGGCCTGCACCTCCTGGCGGAACCGGTCGCGGAACTCCTGCCGCTCGGCGAGCTCCTGGCGTACGAGCTTGATCGCGACGGTACGGCCCCGATCGGACCGGGCCAGATAGACCTGCCCCATGCCACCCGCGCCGAGCCGCCCCAGCAGGCGGTACGCGCCGATGCGTTGCGGGTCGGCGGACCCGAGCTTTTCCATGGTGTGCGACCTCCCCCGTACGGCGACACGCCGACGGGTCGAGAATAGCGGCGCACGTCACGCCCGAGCAGTCCGGCCGGGCGTCGGTCCCGTCCGCTGCCGGCCCCGTCCTCAAGCGCCGGACGGGCGGGGTTCATCCGCTGGACGGGACGGGGTTCACGCGCTGGACGGGGCGGGGTTCACGAGCTGGGCGGGGTGGGTTGCGCGCCGGTCACCGCGTCGACTGCAACCGACAGCCGTTCCAGCACCCGCACCGTCTCCGCGAAGCCCTCCGCCCCCAGCTCCTCCGCCAGCCGCGCGGCGAACTCCGCGTGGCCGGGGCCGATCCGGGAGACCGCCGCCCGCCCCTGCTCGGTGGGACGCAGCAGCTTCGCGCGCCGGTGGGCCGGATTCGGTACGTACTCCGCAAGGCCCTTGCCCACCAGCAGATCCGCGATCCGCTGCACGCTCTGCCGGGTGATCCCCATGGCCCGGGCGATCCCGGACACGGGCAACGGCTCGGCCAGCACCGCTCCGAGCACCTGCCACCATGCCGCGGTCAGCCCGGCAGGTGCGGCCAGCTCCTCCGAAACGGCGAGGAACTGGCCGTTCAGCCGGAAGACGCCGAGGGCCGTGCGGCTGAGCGCGTCCTGCTGCTCGCGGCTCATCCCGCCAGCACCTCGTACGCGCTCGCGTCCGAGTCGTGGAAGAGCCGGTACCAGGCGTCGAGTTTCCTGCCCTCGTACACCCCGAGGCGCGCGAAGACCTCGCGGGCGAACGCGACCGGCTCGGTCGGTCCCGCCGTGATGAGGTCTCCGTCGGTCACCGCGTCCGCCTCGACGTACCGGGCGCCGCCCGCGTACCCCGTGGCTGCGAGATAGAAGGAGACGGCACTCGTGTGCGCGCGGTCGTCGAGCAGTCCCTCACGGGCCAGTCCGGCCGTCGCCCCGCAGATCGCGGCGACCGGCACGCCCGCGTCCAGGAAGGTGCGGGCGGTGCGGGCGAAGGGGGCGAGCTCGTCGCCGCTGTCCCACAGGTCGGCACCGGTGAGGATCAGCAGTGCGCTGTCCTCGGGGCGTACGTCGGCGAGGGCGAGGTCCGGCTGGATGCGGAGGCCGCCGAGGGTGGTGACGGGGCCGGCTGTGAGGCCGACCGTCCGCACGGTGAAGCCGTTGCGCGCGAGATACGCGGTGGTGTGGCCGGTCTCCCAGTCGGCGTAGGAGTCGTAGACGGCCAGGTGCACGGTCTTGCGGGGCATGACGACCTCCCGGGCGAGAACCTCATGGACGAAACCTCGTGGATGGAGCGTCACGAGCGCGACGTCATGAGTGGGGATGATGACAGCATGCTGTCATTACGGCAGGGTGCTGTCAATCAAGCACCCCCTCGCGCCGACCCGACACCCTGCCCACCAAACCGCCCCACGCCATACAAGATGGCCATGTCGAGCCGCTCACAGCAGGACCTACGCTCGCCGCATGACCCCTCATGCCTCCCATGCCTCCCACGCTCCGCAGGTCGACTCCGCGGCCGGTGCGGCCGTGAAGGCCGCCGACCGTGCGCACGTGTTCCACTCCTGGTCCGCCCAGGGCCTGATCGACCCGCTCGCCGTCGCCGGCGCCGAGGGGGCGTACTTCTGGGACTACGACGGCAACCGCTACCTGGACTTCACCAGCGGCCTCGTCTACACCAACATCGGCTACCAGCACCCCACCGTCGTCGCCGCGATCCAGGAGCAGGCGGGCAAGCTCGCCACCTTCGCTCCCGCGTTCGCGATCGAGGCCCGCTCCGAGGCCGCACGTCTCATCGCCGAGCGGACCCCCGGCGACCTGGACAAGATCTTCTTCACCAACGGCGGCGCCGAGGCCGTCGAGAACGCCGTCCGGATGGCCCGGCTGCACACCGGCCGTACGAAGGTGCTCTCCGCCTACCGCTCGTACCACGGCGCCACCTCCACCGCGATCAACCTGACCGGGGACCCGCGCCGCTGGCCGTCCGACAACGGCTCCGCGGGTGTCGTACGGTTCTGGGCGCCGTTCCTCTACCGCTCGCCGTTCCACGCCGAGACCGAGGCCGAGGAGTGCGCCCGCGCCCTTCAGCACCTGGAGGACACCCTCGCCTTCGAGGGACCCGCCACCATCGCCGCGATCATCCTGGAGACGATCCCCGGCACGGCGGGCATCATGACGCCTCCGCCCGGCTACCTCGCGGGCGTCCGTGAGATCTGTGACCGGTACGGCATCGTCTTCATTCTCGACGAGGTGATGGCCGGCTTCGGGCGCACCGGCACGTGGTTCGCCGCCGAGCACTTCGACGTCACACCCGACCTGATGACCTTCGCCAAGGGCGTCAACTCCGGGTACGTGCCCCTCGGCGGTGTCGCCATCTCCGCGGAGATCGCCGCCACCTTCGAGACCCGCCCCTACCCGGGCGGACTCACGTACTCCGGTCACCCGCTGGCCTGCGCCGCGGCCGTCGCCACCATCGGCGTCATGGAGGACGAGAAGGTCGTCGAGAACGCCGCTCACATCGGCGAGACCGTCCTCGGCCCCGGCCTGCGTGAGCTCGCCGAGCGCCACCCGTCGGTCGGCGAGGTGCGCGGTCTCGGCGCGTTCTGGGCGCTGGACCTGGTCCGCAACAAGGAGACCCGGGAGCCGCTGGTCCCGTACAACGCCGCGGGCGAGGCCAATGCGCCGATGGCGGCGTTCGGCGCGGCCTGCAAGAAGAACGGCCTGTGGCCCTTCATCAACATGAACCGCACCCACGCCGTTCCGGCCTGCAACGTCACGGAGGCCGAGGCCAAGGAGGGTCTGGCGGCTCTGGACGTGGCCCTGTCCGTCGCGGACGAGCACACCGTCTGACGCGCTCCACCCGCATTCCGCGGGCCCATCCGCATGGCGTCCCTCCCCCGTGCCCGGATCCGGGCACACCGGGCCCTGGCTTAAGGTGACCCGAAGCCGAAAAGGGGAGGGCCGCCATGTGCCCGAGCGGAACTGTCACCCGCAGTACGCTGCGGCAGCAGATCGCGGACGCGCTGCGTGACGAGGTGCTCGCCGGGCGTTTGCAGCAGGGGCGGGAGTTCACCGTCAAGCAGATCGCCGAGCAGTACGGGGTCTCCGCGACGCCCGTCCGCGAGGCGCTCTTCGATCTCTCCGCGCAGGGCCTGCTCGAATCCGACCAGCACCGCGGGTTCCGGGTGCACGAGTTCACCGTGGACGACTACCGGGCGATCGTCGAGGCCCGCACCCTGGTCATCGACGGAGTCATCCGCAGCATCTTCGACGGGCCGGTCCGCCCGAAGGGCGCGCAGGCGGCGAAGTACCGCGACGCGCTGGTCTCCGTGCGCCGTCGCGCCGAGGAGGCGGCACGGGCGGCGCGGGGCGGAGACCTCGACATCCTCATCGGGTACGACCTGCGCTTCTGGCGTGAGCTGGGCGCGTTCGTCGGCAACACGTACATCACCGACTTCCTTCACCGGCTGCGCATCCAGGCCTGGGTGTTCGCCGTGCCGTACCTCCGCAGCGACGTGGATGTGCGCGACTGGCTCTGGAGCGGCCACCAGGACCTCGTCGCGGCGATCACACTCGGGGACCGCGACGCGGTGCGCGCGGTGATCGACGGCCACAACGCCCAGGCGCTCAGCTGGGCGGAGCGGCTCGCGGCCGGCAACCCGCCGCACCCGGGGCACGGCGGCTGACGGCCCGGCGGCGAGGTGTTCCACAGCCGGACATGAAGGACCACTGTGCGCGACGGTCCCCTCGCATTACGCTGTCCCGACCATCGCGCGAACCGCGCGAGAACCCGTGGGAGAGCGAGACTTCGTGGCCTGTGACCTGTGGCTGGTCCCCCTCGTCGATGTGCTGTGTCACAGCCCCGACAACCCGTTCGCCGAAGAGATAGCCGTCTACGACAACGCGCTGGGCGAGGCCGGACTCCCGGCCGTACCCGTCTATGCCTACATGCCGGGGCTGACCGGCGATGTGGCCCCGGTCGCGGGCTTCGACTACGACGCACTGCACTTCCTGCGCCGCGCCTATCTGCTGCAGCTGAGCGGTCTCGCCGTCACACCGGTCGACGAACTGGGCGGCGACTACGAGCAGCTGCTGGAAATGTTCGAGTCCACCGCGAAGCAATCCCACCTGGTCTGGCACTACGACCATGCGGGGGCGTACGTCCCCGTGGACTTCCCCTCCCCGCTCTCCAACGACCAGCTGCTGGAGGGGGGCGGCCCGCTCGGCTCCGCGCACGGGCTGCTGCGGGAGCTGGAGTACGTCGCTCCGTCCATCGGCATCGACCCGGCGAACCCGCCGGCCGCCCCCCTGCCGCCCGTCGCGCCGACCTCGCTGGAGGAGCCGGCGAGCCCGATTCCTTACGACGACAGCCCGTTCGCCCGGGAGCGGCACGTCTGGCTGGGCCTGCACGCGGCGGCGACCCGCAGCCTCGCCCAAGGCTCCATGATCGTCTTCAGCTGACGCGGCGGCCCGGACCGCCGGGGTCACCGCCCACCCGAGTCACCGCCCACCGGGACCACCGTCACCGGGGTGACTCCGGTGGGCGCTGCCGCGGCATGTTCGGCCGGGTCATCGACTGCATCGGGAACCGCCCCGGCGCCGCCCCCGGCTCCGCACGCCCGCCGATCCCGCTCCCCGAGACCAGTGCCTGCATCCCCATCGGCGCAGGTCCGGCCCGGAATTCCACCATCCAGTCCGCGGTCTCGAACCGTACGAGATCCGTGATGTCCTCCGAGAACCGCCGCAGCACCCCCAGGCACCGCTCGGCCGCCTCGCTCGCCGTCCCCTCGGTCGGTCCGAGCACCTCCCGCACACACTCCGACGCCCAGTCGAACTGCAGCACCTGAAGCCGTCGCTGCACGGCCTGCGCCGTGGCGAGGTTCCTTATCCAGCCGGAGGTCAGGCCGAAGTACCGGTCACAGGCCATGCAGGCGGCACCCAGCAGCAGCGAGAGATAGCCCCAGCCGGCCACCCCGTGCAGCGCGCCCGTCAGATCGAGCAGCGGCAGCGCCGCGCCCGCGACCGCCCCGGCCGCCGTGCCGATCCTCAGCACCCTGGCGCCGCGCCGCTTCCACACCCGGTCGTTCAGATACCAGCCGGCGGTGCGCAGCGCCTCGGCCTCGACCCAGCGGTACAGCTCGTCGAGGCGTTCCGCGGGTTCGCCCCAGTCGCCGAGCGGGAACGGTTGTCCGGTCAGGTCCCGGCCCCGCGCACGGAAGCCGGGGCGCGGCTCCGAGCCCGACCCGGAGCCCGGGTCCGAGCTCGGCGGAACGGCCGAACCGGGCGCGCCGGACTCGTTGCGGGGCGCCCTCTCGGGCTGCATCTCCGGCTGACTCACCGGGGCACTCCTCTGCACTCTGCGTTTTCGGCGTTTCGGACGCGCGTATGGGACGCGTGCACGCACGACGGACGGACCTTCGACGCGGCCGCCCGTCCCGCTCGCGTAACCCTGCGTGACGGACGGCGCACGTGTGCGTATTGATATGCATGCCCTTCCTACCGCCGAATGGTGGGCCATGGGGCCGAAATCGCGGTATTCCCGGGTGTGCATGGCCTGTGATCAGGTATAGGAGTCTTGCCGCAGTTGACCGGATCTCACCCGAAAGAGTTGCTCGCCAGTGGGTGGGGCGCGGTTCCCGGTGACCACGTAGGCTCGGCATACCGAAACATTTGTCGTCGAAATGCCAGGAGTGACCGTGATTCCCGGTGGTGGCCAGCCCAATATGCAGCAGCTGCTGCAGCAGGCCCAGAAGATGCAGCAGGACCTCGCCCAGGCCCAGGAGGAGCTGGCCGGGACCGAGGTCGATGGTCAGGCGGGTGGCGGTCTCGTGAAGGCGACCGTCACCGGCTCCGGCGAGCTCCGCAGCCTCGTGATCGACCCCAGGGCGGTCGACCCCGAGGACACCGAGACGCTCGCCGACCTCGTCGTCGCCGCAGTCCAGGCGGCGAACGAGAACGCGCAGGCGCTTCAGCAGCAGAAGCTGGGCCCGCTGGCCCAGGGGCTGGGCGGTATGCCCGGTCTTCCCTTCTGATCCGCCGGTACAACAACTACCGTACGTACCACGACAACAACAGCAGTGGCAGTCGAGGCACTCAGCTCAGGAAGGCGTTCCGTTGTACGAAGGCGTGGTTCAGGACCTCATCGACGAACTGGGCAGGCTGCCCGGCGTCGGTCCCAAGAGCGCGCAGCGGATCGCCTTCCACATCCTGCAGGCCGAGCCCACCGACGTGCGCCGTCTCGCCCGTGCCCTCCTGGAGGTCAAGGACAAGGTCCGGTTCTGCTCGGTGTGCGGCAATGTCGCGCAGGAGGAGCAGTGCGGGATCTGCCGCGACGCGCGCCGCGACCAGACGGTGATCTGTGTGGTCGAGGAGCCGAAGGACGTCGTGGCGATCGAGCGGACCCGTGAGTTCCGGGGCCGCTACCACGTGCTCGGCGGGGCGATCAGTCCGATCGAGGGCGTCGGCCCGGACGATCTGCGCATCCGCGAGCTGCTGGCGAGGCTCGCCGACGGCTCGATCACGGAGCTGATCCTGGCCACCGACCCCAACCTGGAGGGCGAGGCCACCGCGACGTACCTGGCGCGGATGATCAAGCCCATGGGGCTGCGGGTGACGCGGCTGGCCAGCGGGCTGCCGGTGGGCGGCGACCTGGAGTACGCGGACGAGGTCACCCTGGGCCGCGCCTTCGAGGGGAGGCGCTTGCTGGATGTCTGACTCCGCCCCGCACGACACCTGCACCACGGCTGGGATCCTCGCGGACGAAACCTTGACGTCTCACGACGGCTTTACGTTCAGCGGCGCTATGTTCTACTCACCGTTCGCGACCGTGCCCACGGGAGGTCCCCTCGATGTCTGACGCCACGCTGAATTCCGTCACGCAGGACCCGGACGACTTCGCCGTCCAGATCGCGGACCAGATCAAGACGTTCATCGTCGCGGTCGCCGAGGTTTCCAAGGTCGACGAGCCGGAGCAGGCTGTCCCGACCCTGCTTCTCCAGGTCTCCCAGCTGCTCCTCGCGGGCGGCCGGCTCGGCGCGTACGAGGACGTTCTCCCGGACGAGCGCTACGAGCCGGACCTGGGTGCCGAACCGGACGCCGACGGCCTGCGCGACCGGTTCGCGGCCCTTCTCGAACCGATCGACGTCTACTCCGAGGTCTTCGACCCCTACGAGCCCCGCAAGGCCCCGGTCCCGGCCCGCATCTCCGACGACCTGGCCGACCTGGTCACGGACCTGCGTCACGGCCTGGCCCACTACGAGGAGGGCCGCACCACCGAGGCGCTGTGGTGGTGGCAGTTCTCCTACTTCTCCAACTGGGGCTCCACCGCCTCCGCCACCCTGCGTGCCCTCCAGTCCCTGGTCGCCCACATCCGTCTGAACCAGCCCCTCCAGGAACTGGACGGGCTGGACACGGACTCGGAGACCATCGACGACGACCTGGCCGAGGAGGCGGGCCGGGTCATGGCCGAGGAGATCGCCGGACCGCTGGGACTGCGCCCGGTGAAGTAGCCGTCCGGCCGGGTTCGGGCCGTGGTCCCTGGGCGCCCCCATCCGCGTGCGGCACCGCGAGTCGCGATCAAGAACTACGACGGGAATCCCCCGGGAATCTCCGGGTGTCGGGTGCCGCATCGGATTCGATCGCACGCGACGCACGACGCGTCGCGTCGGAGGGTGTGCGGATCCGGTCGGGTCGGAGATTCCGGGCAGCTGTCGGAGGAGCGGTCGGCACCCGCACCTGTCCGGTCCCTGCTGAAGCCTCCACGGTCGTCGACGGGGAGGAGGCTCTGGGGGGCGGTCCGGGCGGTTCCGGTTCACGCTGGAGGGGACGGAACCGGAGATCGTGGAACCTGTTGGTGTGGGCTGAGCCACATGCGGGCGTGGTACCGGGATCACCGGGCAGCAGACCCGTACGAGCAGTCCGGGCGACACGCCGATGGTCACGTGGTGAGCGGGACATCTCACGATGTGATATCGACGGGTCGATTCCGGACTGCTCGTTAAACTGAGCCGACCGCAGTAATGGATTGAGCGAGGAGCGCACGTGGGCCTTGTCGTGCAGAAGTACGGAGGCTCCTCCGTAGCCGATGCCGAAGGCATCAAGCGTGTCGCCAAGCGAGTCGTCGATGCCAAGAGGAACGGCAACCAGGTGGTTGTCGTGGTGTCGGCGATGGGCGACACGACGGACGAGTTGATCGATCTCGCCGAGCAGGTATCACCGATGCCTGCCGGGCGGGAGTTCGACATGCTGCTGACCGCCGGAGAGCGGATCTCCATGGCCCTGCTGGCGATGGCGATCAAAAACCTGGGCCACGAGGCCCAGTCGTTCACGGGCAGCCAGGCCGGCGTCATCACCGACTCGGTCCACAACAAAGCGCGCATCATCGATGTCACGCCGGGCCGTATCCGGACCTCGATCGACGAGGGCAACATTGCCATCGTCGCCGGGTTCCAGGGGGTGAGCCAGGAGGGCAAGAACATCACCACCCTCGGCCGCGGCGGGTCCGACACCACCGCGGTCGCACTCGCGGCCGCGCTGGACGCCGAGGTCTGCGAGATCTACACCGATGTGGACGGTGTCTTCACCGCCGACCCGCGGGTCGTGAAGAAGGCCCGGAAGATCGACTGGATCTCCTTCGAGGACATGCTGGAGCTGGCCGCGTCCGGCTCCAAGGTGCTGCTGCACCGGTGCGTGGAGTACGCACGCCGCTACAACATCCCGATCCACGTCCGCTCGTCCTTCTCCGGACTGCGCGGCACCTGGGTCAGCAACGAGCCGCAAGGGGACCAGAAGGTGGAGCACGCGATCATCTCCGGAGTCGCCCATGACGTCTCCGAAGCCAAGATCACGGTCGTCGGCGTGCCCGACAAGCCGGGCGAGGCCGCCGCGATCTTCCGCACCATCGCGAACGCCGAAATCAACATCGACATGGTGGTGCAGAACGTCTCCGCCGCGTCGACCGGTCTGACCGACATCTCGTTCACGCTGCCGAAGGCCGAGGGTCGCAAGGCCATCGACGCCCTGGAGCGCAACCGTGGCACGATCGGCTTCGAGTCGCTGCGCTACGACGACCAGATCGCGAAGATCTCCCTGGTCGGCGCGGGTATGAAGACGAACCCCGGGGTCACCGCCGCCTTCTTCGAGGCGCTGTCCGACGCCGGTGTGAACATCGAGCTGATCTCGACGTCCGAGATCCGCATCTCGGTGGTCACCCGCGCCGACGACGTCATCGAGGCGGTGCGCGCCGTGCACACCGCTTTCGGCCTCGACAGCGACTCCGACGAGGCCGTCGTCTACGGGGGCACCGGCCGATGACACCTCGCCGCCCTTCGCTCGCGGTCGTCGGAGCGACCGGGGCGATCGGCGGTGTCATGCTCCAGATCCTTTCGCAGCACGCGGACGTCTGGGGCGATGTGACGCTGATCGCCTCGCCGCGCTCGGCCGGCCGCAAGCTGGTCGTGCGCGGCGAGGAGACCGAAGTCCTCGAACTCACCGAGGACGTGTTCGACGGCGTGGACGTGGCCCTCTTCCTGGTGCCGGACGACGTGTCCGCACGGTGGGCACCGATCGCCGCCTCCAAGGGCGCCGTCGTCATCGACGACTCGGCGGCGTACCGGCTGGACACGGACGTGCCGCTGGTCGTGCCCGAGATCAACCCCCATGCCGTACGGATCAGGTCGCGCGGCATCGTCGCGAGCCCCAACTGCACCACGCTGTCGCTGATCGTCGCCGTCGGCGCCCTGCACGCCGAGTTCGGGCTGCGGGAGCTCGTCGTCTCCTCGTACCAGGCAGTGAGCGGCGCGGGCCGCGACGGCGTCGCGGCGCTGCGTGAGCAGCTGTCGACGGTCGCCGGCACGGAACTGGGCACCAGGCCCGGGGACGTACGCCGCGCTCTCGGGGACGTCGAGGACTCGCCGTTCGCCGCGCCGGTGGCGCTCAACGTCGTGCCGTGGGCCGGGGTCGACGCCGGGGACGGCTGGTCGTCCGAGGAACTGGCGATCCGCGACGAGTGCCGCAAGATCCTGGACCTCCCGAGCCTGCGGGTCTCGGCAACCTGTGTGTACGTACCCGTGATCGCGACACACTCCATGTCCGTGCACGCCCGCTTCGAGAACGAGGTCGCGGTCGACCGGGCGCACGAGATCCTGGCGACCGCGCCGGGCGTCGTCCTCTTCGACAGCCCGGGATCCGGCGACTTCCCGACGCCGTCCGACGTCGTGGGCACCGACCCGACCTGGGTGGGGCGGGTGCGGCGGTCGCTGGACGATCCGCGTGCCCTGGAGCTGTTCGTCTGCGGCGACAACCTCCGCAAGGGAGCTGCGCTGAACGTGGCGCAGATCGCCGAAGCGGTGGCCGCAGAATTTCCCCGGACCTGATCCGATCGTTTCTGTACGCTCTGTGGACCACCTGTGAGCAAGTCGCTGGTCTGAACCTCTTGAGCGGGGACGTCGGGGTGTCCGACGATGATCTTCGGCCTGCTGGAACCGGTGGCCGGGCAGCGTGCGTCTATGCGGTCACTTCTTGCGCGGCGGGGCGCAAAGCGTGGCATTCGGGGAAGAGCAGGTACGTATGAGGGCATGTCGCACAGCGCCAAACGCGGTGCCGTACGCGTACAACCCTGACGGGGGGAAACGTGTCCAACTGGCGTGGCAGAGGTTCTCGATATCACAGTGGTGGGCCCGTTGCGGGGCGCTTCAGTGCGTCCGCTCCGGAGGCCCCGCGCACCCGGCGGTATGCCGGTGATTGCGCCCATGCCCGCTGCGCGCCCCGCTCAGCTCCCGTCGCAGCGCGAGGGCGCTGAGCACAGCGTGGCCGCAGGAACCACCGTTGACCACCTCACCGAGACCTACCGCGCCCACTACCGTTCGCTGCTCGGCCTCGCGGCCCTGCTGCTGGACGACACCGCGTCATGTGAGGACGTGGTGCAGGAGGCGTTCATCCGCGTGCACTCGGCGCGCAACCGGGTACGCGAGCCGGAGAAGACACTCGCGTACCTGCGCCAGACGGTCGTCAACCTATCGCGCTCCGCACTGCGCCGCCGCATCCTCGGGCTGAAGCTGCTCTCCAAGCCGATGCCCGACATGGCGAGCGCCGAGGAGGGCGCCTACGACCAGCTGGAGCGGGACGCGCTGATCAAAGCGATGCGGGGGCTGCAACGGCGCCAGCGAGAGGTACTGGTGCTGCGCTACTTCGCGGACATGACCGAGGCCCAGGTGGCCGAGACGCTGGGCATCTCCCTGGGTTCGGTCAAGGCGTACGGCTCGCGCGGTATCGCGGCGCTTCGCGTCGTGATGGAGGCCCAGGCATGAACTGGCGCAAGCGCAGGCAGGGACGCACGCATGAGCGTGGGATTGACCGGACTGGAAACGGAATTGTGAACCACGGGCCGGAGAACACCTCGAATGCGCAGCCGGACGGGCCGCGGAACCCGCGGTCGGATGCGGACGCCGCCACGGAGGCTGCCGCATCCATGACGGGCGCGGCAGGCGCTCAGGAGGCGCAGGGCGGGGGCGACGACCCCGCCGAAACGACCCGGCTCGGAGGTCTGCCGGAGCTCTCCGGCGCGGACTCCGACGACGGTTCCGGCGCAGCCGGCGGCTCCGGCCCCGAACTGGACGAGCTCGCACTGCGCCGTATGTTCCACGGCGCCGTCGAGAACCTCACACCCACCGACGGCGCTCTCGACCACCTGCGGCGTGCCGTTCCCGCCCGGCGCGCCCGGCGGCGGCAGGGCATCGTCGGCATGGCGGCCGCGGCGCTGCTCATCGGCACCGCGGTCCCCGCGTTCGTCCATGTCGCTGGCTCCACCAGCTCGGACACCGCCAACCCGGCCATCGCCGGACACGGCGAGCAGGCCCAGGGAGGCAACGGCGCCGTTTCCGGTCCGGAGGCCGACGAGAAGAGCCACGGCGGCAGCACCGACGGACGCAACAGCGGATCCAACGGCCACCCCGACAGCACCAGCAGCCCCTCGGGCAGCGGCGGCACGGGCACTGACGGCAGTGCGACGGGCGGAGGTGCCGACCCTGCCGACACCGCGGCGGCCTCGACGCCGGTCTGCGACCCGGGGCAGCTCGGCGTCGCCTCCGCCCAGGCGGGCGCGGCCGGTGCCGACGGCACGGTGTACGGCACGTTCCGTATCTCCAACACCTCCGGCACGGACTGCTCCGTGACCAGCAGCGGCACCGTGGGCTTCGAGACGGCGGGTGCGGCCGACCCGGCCAGGATCGTTGTCGTCCAGCACACCGCGGGCGACCCGGCGGCCGGACTGCCCGACCCGTCGCAGGAGGCGGGCGCGGTGCTGCTGAAGCCGTCCATGACGTACGAGGTCCAGTTCGCCTGGGTACCGAAGGACACCTGCCCGACCGCCGGCAGCTCGCCGACCCCGACGCCGACCGACGGCGCCGCGGGTGCCGGCGGCGGCACCAGCGACGGGACGTCGCAGACGGAGCCGCAGTTCGGTGGCCAGGACGGCGGCGGAACGCTGGAGGGCAGCGTCGCCGTGACGCACACCCCGGAGCCCGGGGCGCCGGTCGCGGCGGCGAGGATTCCCAACGCCTGCGCGGGCACGATCTACCGGACGGGCGTAATCGCCCCGTCGGCGTAGCGACGACCGCACGTACGTGAAGGGGCCCGCTGGTTTCCACCGGCGGGCCCCTTCACGTACGTGCCGTCACGTCAGCACGCCTCAGGCGTTGTCCGCGTCCGCATCGGCCGCGAGGCCGAGACGCACGTCCCGTGCGGCCTCCACCTCGCGTCGGACCAGCCGGAACCACATGAAGAGCACGAAGGCGGCGAAGACGAACCACTCGCCGGTGTAGCCGAGGTTCTGGAACGCCTTCAGGTCGAGTCCACTGCCCTGCGGCGCGACGGCGGGTACGGGGCGCAGGGCAGTGGCCCCGCTGTCCTTGGCGTCGGTGCTCTTGCTGTCGGTGTCCTGGAGCGTCACCCATGCGTCGTACACGTCGTACGGGACGAGGTTGACCAGCGATGCGGCGCTGATCATGCCGAGCTGGCCGTCCGGGAGCCCGCCCGCCGGGTCGACGCCCGCAGTCCCCGCGTTCTCGGACGCCTGGAGGTCGCCGGTCACGGTGACTTCACCGGTCGGAGCGGCGGGGACCGCGGTCTGCCCGGCCTTGCCGGGCAGCCAGCCGCGTACCACCGGAAGGGCCTTGCCGCCGTCGGTGCGCAGCAGGTTCAGGACGTAGAAGCCGCTCTTGTCGTCCAGTTTCCGGCCGGGCACCAGGAACTGGTCCGCGTACCGGCCGGTCGCGGTGGCGGGGCGCCCGGACGTCACCTTGTCGACCGGCAGGAGATCGTCGAGCGGTTCGGCGGCCCTGCTGCCCGGGGCGGGCTGCTCCTGGGCCTGTTCGTGTGTCTGCACGCGGTCCTCGAAGCGCCCCAGCTGCCAGGTGCCCATGAAGACGCAGAACGGGATGGCCAGAACGGCGAAGAGGTTGATCCCCCACCATCGCGGGGTCAGCAGGAACCGATACACCCCTCCACGGTACGGTCCCCGATCCGGCATCCCGGACCGGGGTGCCGCAAGCACCCCCGTCCGCCCGGGCCAGGACGCCGGTCACCCGGGATGCCGCCGGGCGGGGCGGAGGCCGGCGCGGGACGCGGCGCCGGACCGTGGCATGGGCCCCGCCCGGCCCGGGCGCCACCAGGGACTGACGCGGGCCCACGCCGTCGCCGGCCACGGCGCGGGCCGCCGACTACCCGAGGTGCCGTCGGGCGAAGTCGAGTTCCAGCCGCACCTGCTTGATCCGCTCCTCGACGACGAGCGAGCCGTGCCCCGCGTCGTACCGGTACACCTCGTGCAGGGCGCCCCGGTCCTTCAGACGGTCCACATAGTTCTCGACCTGGCGGATCGGGCAGCGCGGGTCGTTGACTCCCGCCGAGATGTAGACCGGTGCCTTCACGGCGTCGACGTACGTCAGCGGGGACGAGGCCTCGAACCGCTCGGGCACCTCCTCCGGCGTGCCGCCCAACAGCGTGCGGTCCATCGCCTTCAGGGCCTCCATCTCGTCGTGGTACGCGGTGACGTAGTCGCCGACCGGGACCGCCGCCAGGCCCAGCGCCCAGTCGTCCGGCTGCGTACCCAGGCCGAGCAGGGTCAGATAGCCGCCCCACGAGCCCCCGGCCAGCACCAGCTTGTCCGCGTCCGCGAGCCCGGATTCCACCGCCCACTGCCGTACCGCCGCGATGTCCTCCAGCTCGATCAGGCCGACCCGGTGCTTGAGCGCGTCCGTCCACGCCCGCCCGTAGCCCGTGGAGCCGCGGTAGTTGACCCGGACCACTGCGTAGCCGTGGTCCACCCAGGCGGCGGGCCCGGACGCGAACTCGTCGCTGTCGTGCCAGGTGGGGCCGCCGTGGATCTCGAAGACGGTCGGGAACGGTCCCTGCGCCGGACCGGCGGGCCGCTGCACGAGTGCGTGGATCCGGCCGCCCGGACCGTCCACCCACACGTCCTCCACCGGAACGGACTCCGGAGCCTTCGCACCCGGCGGATCGAGCACCACCGCGCCGGTCGTGGACCGCACGACCGGCGGCTGCGCGGCCGACGACCACAGATACTCCACCGTGCCGTCCGGCCGGGCCGTGGCACCCGACACCGATCCGGCCGGCGTCTCCACCCGGACCGGAGCGGCATCTGTGCCCGGCTCGAACCGCCACAGGTCGCTGCGGGCCTCGAATCCGTGCGCGATCAGCAGCGCGGAGCCGTCCGGATACCACTCGGCGCCCACGTCGCCGGGCAGATCGATCGCGAGGTCCGTCTCCGTCCCTGCCACCGGGTCCCAGATCATCGGCTCCCAGCGTCCTCGCCGCTGATGCCCGATCAGCAGCCGGGTGTCTCCGGCGACCGGCGCGAAGCCCAGCACCGTCAGTCCCAGCTCCTCCGTACCACCCTTGGTGTCGTCGAGCTCGGCGACCGTCGTCCCGTCCGGCCGCACCACGCGGAGCGCCGAGTGCATCGCGTCGCCGTGCTCGGTGTGCTCCAGGGCGATCAACGTCCCGTCGTGCGACAGGTCCCCGACGCCCGCCGACTCGCGGTGCCGGTAGATCTCGACGGGCGCGGACCCCGGCCGTACGACATGGATCGTCGTCCCTTCCTCGTCGGTGGAGCGGCCGATCACCGCCGTCCCGTCCCGTCCGATCGCGAGCCCCGCCGGGTAGGAGGGGGCGAGACCGGGAGCCGCCGGCACGTCCGCCGTCCCCTCACCACCACCGCCGTGGAACGGCTGGCGCATCCACACCCCGAACTCGTCCCCGTCGGTGTCGTCGAACCACCAGATCGCCTCGCCGTCCGGGGTCAGCACCCCGTCCGTCGTCCCGTTGGGCCGGTCGGTGACCTGTCGCTGATCCCCGCTCGCCCGGTCCCATGCGTACAGCTCGTACGTCCCCGTCGCGTTGGAGACGAACAGCGCACGGTCCGGCGCGTCCTCCGCCCAGTCGGGCAGCGACACCCGGGGCGCCCGGAAGCGCTGCTCCCACACCGGAACGGAATCGGTCGTCTGTGCCGGAACGGAGCCGTCCGCCCGCGTCGGGGCGGAGTCGGTCGTCGAGCCAGTGATCTCAGTCATGCCCCCCATTCTGCGTCGGGCCCGGAAAATCCGTTCACATCGTCCTCAGCCTGTGGATAACCTCCCCGACATGTACTCCCCGACTCCGGACGACTGGCGCGAGGCCAACCGCGCGCGCTGGGACGAGCGCGTGGCGATCCATACGGCGAGCGACTTCTACGACCTCGACGCCTTCCGGGCGGGCAAGGACGCGCTGCGTGCGTTCGAGCTCGCGGAGGTCGGGGACGTCACGGGAAAGTCGCTGCTGCACCTGCAGTGCCACATCGGGCTCGACACTCTTTCCTGGGCCCGGCACGGCGCCGCGCACGTCGTCGGGCTCGACTTCTCCGAGCCGGCCGTCGAGGCCGCCCGTGGTCTGGCCCGCGAGCTCGGGTTCACCCCGGACCGGGCGGCGTTCGTCGCCGCCGATGTGCATGACGCGGCGGAGGCCGTCCCCGATTCCTCGTACGACATCGTCTACACCGGCATCGGTGCGCTGAACTGGCTGCCGGACACACGCCGCTGGGCCGAGATCGCCGCCGCGCTCGTCGCGCCCGGCGGATTCCTCTATCTCGCGGAGTTCCATCCGCTGACCGACTGCCTCGACGACGCGACCGGCTCGACGATCACGTACGACTACTTCAGCCGCGACGCATGGGTCGACGAGACACCGGGCACGTACGCGGACCTCGACGCACCGACCGTCCACAACCGGAGCGTCGAGTGGCAGCACCCCGTCGGTGAGGTGGTGTCGGCGCTGGCCGCCGCCGGACTGCGGATCGAGTTCCTGCACGAGCACGACGCCTCGCTCTTCCAGCGGTTCGCGGCACTGCAGCGGCACGCCGACGGGTTCCATCGCTTCCCGTCCGACCGGCCCCGCATTCCACTCATGTACTCGATCAAGGCGTCGAAGCCGGCCGCGGGTTGAGCGAAGGCCGGTTGTCAGTGGTGGGGTTCAGACTCGGACCATGACTGCCGATCTGCGCGCCACGGTGGAGACGTACTGGACCGCGGCCGAGACACGTGACTGGGACACCTTCGCGACGACGCTCGCCGAGGAGGTGCTCTACGACCTGCCGCAGACCCGCGAGCGCATCCGCGGCAAGGAGCGGTATCTCCGATTCAACCGGGAGTACCCGGGGGACTGGCATGTCCGTGTTGAACGGATCGTGGCCGACCGGACAGGTGAACAGGTGGCCGTACGGACGCTGTTCACCGCAGGCCTGGAAGAGATGCACGCCATCCACTTCTTCACGGGGGACGACCAGGGCCGGATCGTGGAGATCACGGACTTCTGGCCGGAGCCGTACGAGCCTCCGGCAGGGCGGGAGCACCTCGCCGAGCGTTACTGAGGCGCGGCTTCAGGGGCGGCCTCCACGGGGGTGGGGCCGGCCCGGTCCCAGCCGGGGGCTCGTACGTCCACGGTGAGGGTGTTCATGACGACCTCCTCGCCGCAGGTGCGGCAGACCCACGCGGCGTCGAGGTCGTGCCCGTGCCCGCCCTCGGCACGGGTATCCGTACCGCCCGGCCGGGGGACGCTGCCCGGCTCATGGACCATGACGACGGGCGGCTCGTCGAGCACCCAGCGGTCGCCCCAGTCCAGCAGGGCCCGGATCACCGGAGCGAGGTCCCGGCCCGCCTCGGTCAGGTGGTACTCGTAACGCGGCGGCCGTTCGTTGTACGGGCGTCGCTCGACCACCCCGGCCTGCTCCAGCGAGCGCAGCCGGGCCGCGAGGCGGTCCCGCGGCGCCCCGGTGTTACGGGCGATCGCCTCGAACCGATGGTTGCCGAAGAAGATCTCGCGCACCGCGAGCAGGGCCCACTTCTCGCCCACCACGTGCAGCGTGGCGGCGGCGGAACAGGGCCGCCCGGGCAGGGCGCCTGCGTCGATCCGGCTCACGGAACCGTTCATTGCACTCACCCCTACAAGGTTGCCATCTCAAACTCACTGGCGCTACCTTGCGGCCATGACAGTTGGAGAATCAAACTCACTAACGGATGCGGCTGACCCCGCGCCGCCCGCGGCGAAGGGCTCGGCCGCGCGCTCCCGCGCCACCGCCTGGATCATTTCGGCCGGTGTCTTCGTCGTGAACCTCGACCTGTTCATCGTCAACGTCGCCGTCCCCGCCCTCGGCGACTCCTTCCACGGCAGCTCCCTCGCCTCGCTGTCCTGGGTGCTCAACGCGTACGCGATCGTCTTCGCCGCCCTGCTCGTCGTCGCCGGCCGGCTGGCCGACCGGTACGGGCACCGGCGCGGTTTCCTCCTCGGGCTGGCGGTCTTCACCGTCGCCTCCGCGCTCTGTGCCGTCGCCCCGGGCGTCGGCTGGCTGGTCGCCGCCCGCGCCCTGCAGGCCGCCGGAGCCGCCGCGCTGATGCCGACCTCGCTGGCGCTCCTGCTCGTCAGCACCCCGCCGGAGCGCCGACCGCAGGCCATCCGCGGCTGGGCGGCGATCGGGGGGATCGCCGCCGGTCTCGGTCCCGTCATCGGTGGGCTGCTGGTGGAGGCCGACTGGCGCTGGGTGTTCCTCGTCAACGTGCCGGTCGGTGCGGTCGGACTGGTGGCCGGGGCCCGGCTGCTGCCCGACGCCCGCCCGGACCGCGACGGCCGCTTCCCTGACCTGGTCGGCGCCGCCGTGCTCACGCTCGCCATCGGTGCGCTCGCGCTCGGACTGGTCAAGGCCGATGCATGGGGCTGGGGTTCGCCGGAGGTGATCGGCTCGCTCGTCGCCGCGGTCGCGCTCGGTGGGGCGTTCTGGCTGCGCTCCGCCCGGCACAGCGCCCCGATCGTCGAGCTGCCGATGCTGCGTACCCCGGCCTTCGCGGCCGCCACCCTTGCCGCGCTTCTCTTCACCGTCGCGTTCGCGGCGATGCTGCTGACCTCGGTGCTCTGGTGCCAGCAGGTGTGGGGGTACTCGGCGATCCGTACCGGACTGGCCATCGCGCCCGGCCCGTTGGTCGTTCCGGCGCTCGCCGTCACCTCCGGCCCGGTGGTCCGCCGCCTCGGCGCGGGCCGCACGGCGGCGCTCGGCTGTCTGCTGTTCGCCGTCGGTCTCGGCTGGTGGGCGGTCGCGCTCGACACGGTCCCGCACTACGCGACGGGGTTCGTGCCCGGCATGCTGATCACTGGCGTCGGCGTCGGTCTCGCCCTGCCCACTCTGGTCGGTGCGGCTGCGGCGGCCCTGCCGCCGACCCGGTTCGCGACCGGTTCGGCTGTCACCACGATGGCGCGCCAGACCGGTTCGGTCCTCGGTGTCGCCCTGATGGTCACTCTGCTCGCCACCCCGGAGACCCCGGTCGCGGCACTCGACGCGTTCCGGCACGGCTGGTGGGCAGCGGCCGCCACCGCCGTACTCGCCGCAGTGACGGCCCTCGCCCTGCCCCGGCCGGGCACTGCGAGCCGCGGCTGAGGGGGGCGGCAGACGTGTGGCGGCCCACCGGAGACCTCCCGGCGGACCGCCACCTTTCCGTACCGTGCGAACGCGTTACCCGTTGCGAATTACGCGACCGAGCGGAAGGCGGGCAGATATCCGCCCGACTGCCCCGCGGCCTTGGGGTGGTACGAGTTGTAGACCGGCAGCGTCACGCTGTTGAGCCAGGCGTCGCCGGAGCACAGCTCATGCCCGGTGAACTCGTCGGCCACGCCGGAGAACGTGAATCCGGCATTGGCCGCCTGCTTGGCGATGACACCGTTCAGCACGTCGGACGCATTGTTGATCGCCGAGCGCTCGGTCTCGGTGAGCCCGGCGATGCAGGTCCCGTTCAGCCGGTAGAACCGCGGATATCCCAGCACCACCACATGGGCCTGCGGGGCGCGGGAACGGATGGCGCTGTACAGCGAACCAAGGCCGGACGGGAGCGAGTTCTGCATCTGCGACACAGCCGCGTTCACGCTGCTCACACAGGTGGACTCGCTGTACAGGACGCAGTCCTGCATGACGTCGGCGAAACCGACGTCGTTTCCGCCCGCGGTGACGCTCACCAGGGTCGTCGACGAACTCAGTACACCCAGCTGGCTGCCGACGACGGAGCCGGTCGTGGCACCCGAGCATGCGACGAAGGCGAACGAGGCCGGCGAATTCGCCGCCGCCCAGAGGTAGGGGTAGGCCTTGGTGCTCCGGCGGCAGTCGCCGGAGTCGGAGAGATAGCTTCCCGAACCGACGCCGGCCGAGTAGGAGTCGCCGAGGGCGACGTACCCGCCGGCGGCGGCCGAGGAGGTTGCCGAGGCTGGCTGGGCCATGCCCAGCGCGGCCGCGGCGGCGAGGACCAGAGTGGACGCGGACGCCCAGAATCTCCGTACTGACATACCTGTCAGCCCTCCGAAGTGTGGGGGGTGGGTGGGGGGTTGAGTGAGCGAGGACGTTTCTAGCAGCTGTTGATACCCGCCGGTAATGGCTGCGTCAGAACTCGTCTGAAATGCCCGAATGATCGTTCGTCCGGGCATGCTGAACCGCCCGTCCACCTTGGGGCGCCGGGAGAAGGAATGGGTTGACCGGGAGGGCCACGTCGCGCATGCGGCGAGAGGGGGAACGAAGTTTCCGCGCAGTCGACGCGTCTCGCTCAAGGCGGGGTCGCGACATCAAGGTGCCCCCGAGGCCCCGGCAGACGTTGTCCGGACTCTGCGCCTCGACACACGGGAACGTGCCCGGCCCGTTCGCCCGGCAGGGTCCAACTCGCCGTCCTCGTACGGCGCGACCAGGAGTCCGGTCTGCCCAGGGCCACGACACGGCATCGGCCGGAGAGCACCGCTCCCGGTCAAGTCGCCCAACGGTACGGGGACATGCCCAGGCCGACTCCGAGGGCGCCGAAGTGATCGATGCGGAGGGGCCGTTCGCCCTGGCCTGGCGGGCCGGAGCACGCGGCGCGCCAGGCCGGCGGCATTCGGTCAGCCCCACTCCGAGCTGTCGCGCGGCGGGCATCCCCAAAGTGCCCGCGGAGGGTCGGCGGCGGGGTGCGCCTGCAGGGCGTCCGTGCCGCGACGCCGCTGAGCGCCGTGTCGGCGCAGGGCGCGGACATCATCACACCCGCTCGACGCGGACACGCGTCATGGACACGCCCGGCCGCGCCCGACCGTGCCGACGTCGGCTCGTCGGGCGCTCACCGGCGCCGAACCGCGAGCGGCGTCCGGACGCGGCCGGTCGACCGGCGGCAGGCTGGACCTCGGCGCCCCGCCTGACGGAGCCGCGCCGCGTGCGCAGAAAACTGCTGGGTTCGGACGACGGACCGGTCGCTCCGACCATGGCCACGACGGGCCCCGGCGTCTGCGGTATCGACAAGGCGCACAGTTGCGGGCTGCCCGGAGACCGGGATGACGATGCCGGCGCTCGGGGCGCAGGCGGCGGTACGACGGATCCTGGCGGCCGGATCACCACCGGCCTCGGACCGTCTGTTCACCGCGATGTGCTTCGCGGTCGCAACCGGCCGGGCGAACGCGCCGGACGGGGAGTCCGCACTCGGCGCGCGGGAGGTGCTGCGAAATCACCGAAGGGGCGCGCGGCATCGGGCCCGGTGGCCGGGCGGAGCGGCGGGTCCGGTCCCGCTCGCGCCCGGCGCCCTGAACCCGGCGACCGATGCCGACGGCTGCGGAGCGTTCGCGCCAACCGTGCACCCAGGCACAGGGGACACGGTCCTCGTCGGTGGGTGGCCCATGGCACGGGGCAGGTGATTGCTCGCACGACACCGCGCGACTCCGTGATCCGGCCGCGGCACGCCTGCGGCGCGCCGCCGCGGAGGGCGCCTGGGGCCGCGCGGATGCAGGCCGACGCGCAGACGCACTCTGTGGTGGCCCCCCGCGTGGGGTGCCACCACAGCGCTTTGGTCACGGTCGGCGGTCGAAGATCAGTTGTGCCCGAACCTACGCTGCTTCCGGTGGGAAACCTGTTCCGATATCGCGCGCACCGGCCCAGGCGCATCCGGAATATGCGTCCGCGGCTGTTCCTTGGTCTCCGCGGGCGCGCTGCGTTCGTGGCCACCTGTGCGGGCACCGCGATTCTGTCGGCTCTGCTTCTTGCTCACGATGACGCCTCCTGTAGCCGATCTCGGACGTGGGGCCACTTTCAGATTCGCATGTGAGTACGAAGCGCGCATTCCGGGCGTCCGGGACTGGGGGAGTGCGGCGCGTCGCGAGGGGCCGGGTTGCCGCTTGTCCGGTCGGTCCGACCGTGCGAGTCCGGCCACCGCGGTGCGTCGCTGCTCAGGGGAGGCCGGGAGAAGCCGGCCAAGGTCTCCTCCCGGACGGGATCCCAAGGAACCCCGGAAACCACTCAGGGGCCTGATCCACTAAGTGGATCAGGCCCCTGACCTGGTATTTCAGCTGTCGGGGTGGCGGGATTTGAACCCACGACCTCTTCGTCCCGAACGAAGCGCGCTGCCAAGCTGCGCTACACCCCGATCGCCGCCGGTCTCCCGGCGACATCGATTACTTTAGCCCACCGGCGGCCGGAGACGAAATCCGGTTTCTGCCCCGGTGGGCGAGGCACCCTCGGGTTTCAGTCGCGGGGCGTCAGCGTCAGCAGGGTCGCCTCGGGCGGGCAGGCGAAGCGGACCGGGGTGTAGCGGTTGGTACCGCAGCCCGCGGAGACGTGGAGGTAGGCGCGCCGGTCGCCGACCGTGTGGCTGGAGAGCCCCTTGACCCGGTCCGTGTCCAGGTCGCAGTTGGTGACCAGGGCCCCGTAGAAGGGGATGCACAGCTGGCCGCCATGGGTGTGCCCCGCCAGTATCAGCGGGTAACCGTCCGCAGTGAAGGCGTCGAGGGTGCGCAGGTAGGGGGCGTGGACCACGCCGATGGACAGATCGGCGCCCGTCTCGGGGCCGCCCGAGACCTCCGCGTACCTGTCGCGCTTGATGTGCGGGTCGTCGAGGCCGGTGAAGGCGAGCTCCAGGCCGTCGAGCTTGAGGCGGCCCCGGGTGTTGCTCAGGTCCAGCCAGCCCGCCTCGTCGAACGCATCGCGCATCGGCTCCCACGGGTTGTGGACGACGCCGACCGCGGGGGCGTTGCCGTTGAGGCCGTGCTTGCCCTGGGCCTTCTCGAGGAGGTAGCGGGCCGGGTTACGGAGCTTGGGGCCGTAGTAGTCGTTGGAACCGAAGACGTACACACCCGGGAACTCCATCAGCGGACCGAGCGCGTCCAGCAGCTCCGGTACGGCCTCCGGGTCGGAGAGGTTGTCGCCGGTGTTGACGACGAAGTCCGGGCGCAGGCCGGCCAGCGACTGCAGCCAGCCGCGCTTCTTGCGCTGGCCGGTCACCATGTGGATGTCGGAGACCTGCAGCACGCGCAACGGGCGTGCTCCGTGCGGGAGTACGGGGACGGCGACCCGTCGGAGCCGGAACGAGCGGGCTTCGAAACCTGCCGCGTAAGCGAGCCCGGCGGCGCCGACCGCTGCGCCGACTGCCGTGACTTTCAGGGGTACTCCGTAGCGTGCGCGCATGTGCCCATCGTCGCAGACACGATGTGGTGACAGGGAAACCGGCAGGCGCCGGCCACCGGGCACCTGCCACAATCAGTACATGACCACGCTCAAGTCCAAGCTCAAGGAAGACCTCACCACGGCCATGAAGGCGCGCGACGAGCTGACCTCGTCGACGCTCCGGCTGACCCTCACCGCGATCACCAAGGAGGAGGTCAGCGGCAAGACGTCGCGTGAGCTCTCCGACGACGAGGTGCAGAAGGTCATTGCCAAGGAGGCGAAGAAGCGCCGCGAGGCGGCCGAGGCCTTCGCCCAGGGCGGTCGGACGGAGCAGGCCGAGCGCGAGAAGGCGGAGGGCGAGCTGCTCGACGCGTACCTGCCGAAGCAGCTCAGTGACGACGAGCTGGGTGCGATCGTCGCGTCGGCGGTCGACGAGGCGAAGGCCGCCGGTGCCGAGGGGCCGCGGGCGATGGGCGCCGTCATGAAGATCGTGAACCCGAAGGTCGCGGGGCGCGCGGACGGCGGCCGGGTGGCCGCCGCCGTGAAGAAGCTCCTCGCGGGCTGAGCGGACCGTACATACGAGGAGGTGGGG
>NZ_JBHVEE010000119.1:0-30272 GCF_042802415.1 Streptomyces sp. NPDC057486
GCCCAGTACGGCTACTGCGCCAGCCACAGCCGGTTCTTTTGGGGACTACGGCTGCACCTGGTGTGCACCCTGCACGGCTTGCCCGTCGCCTTCGCGGTAAAGCTGGACCTCGTGGCGAACGTGGCGGACCAGATTCAGAAGGTCGCCGTCGACCACAACTACGATGTCGCCGGCTGGGGCATCAGCTGGCGCGAGGCCGGGCCCTACGGGCGGATGTTCGCCACGGGTCACTCGAAGGCAACCTGTCGGTCGGGACCCACACCGGCCCTCAGATGGATTCCCTGATCGACGAGTTGCAGGGTGCCAAGGGCGTCGACGCCCAGCGCGACATCATGGACCGCATCCAGAAGCAGTGGAGCGAGGACGTTCCGGCCCTGGTGTTCGTCCCGACTCCGGAGTTCCGCGCCTGGCGTGACAATGTCCACGGGGTCGACGACTCCGTCAACTCGATGGTGCTGCTGGACAAGGCCTGGGTCACGCAGGGCTAGGGTCCGTCCTTGGCGCAGACATCGCTGGGGGAGCGGCTCAGCGAGGAGGAGTCCGGGACGCCGCCGTCCACTCGCCGCAGGCGCGTCGTGCATCACGTGGCGCCCGACGTGGCGCCCGACGTGTGTGCGGCGACCGGGAGCTGCTTGATCCTGTTGGCGAAGTGCGAGCACCCGCGGGACGCCACCGGTCAGACGGATGTGTGCAAGACGCGGGACCAGTTCCTCGCACATGGTTCGGATCTCGGTGTGGGCCAGTGGATTGCCCAGGCGCAGGTGCGGGCTGCCCTTGCCGAACCTGACGTGGTCGTTGTTCGCGCGGGTGACGTCGACGTCGTACAGGGGGTCGAAGACCTTCTTGTCACGGCTCCGTGCGCTCGCCGGTGAGACGGGGCGCGGCTGAGGCCCAGTGTCGTTCCGGACCAAGGTGTAGTGAGGCGACACGCATCTCGGACACGTTGCTCGCGCCCCGGTACGACCGTCCGCTGCCGTACCGGGCACGGCAGCGCATTCGGTACGGCGCAGATCTCCCGGTGTACGAGGGTTCCCCATACCTCGTACCGCTGTTACATTCCGGAAAACAAGAATTCATTTCAGTTTACCTGGAGGATTCGGCATGACGGTTGTCGATGTCGCTGCTGCAGTGGACATGTCCGCTCGCCGGGAGCTCCCGCCGTCGATGGTCGAACGCATGACGTTGATCATGGACGCGTTCGAATGCCGCACCACTCGGCTGTCTTTGGAGGACGTGGCCCGCAGCACGCACCTCCCGCGTTCCACGGCCCATCGGATCCTCGACCAGCTCGTACGGCTCCAGTGGCTCGAGCACACCGGGTTCGGCTACGGCCTCGGGCGGCGGGCACTCGGGCTCGGTGGGGGCGACGGCACGAACAGTGAGATCCGTGAAGCCGCCGCGCCCAGACTGCACAGCGTCCAGATCCGGAGCGGGCTGGTCGTCCACCTCGCCGTGCTCGACGGTGCCGACGTCCACTACCTCGACAAGGCCGGCGGCCGGTTCGCCGCGTCGGTCCCCTCGCGGGTCGGCGGGCGTGCGCCGGCCCACTCGACGGCGCTGGGCAAGGCGATGCTGGCCTGGCTCGAACCGGAGGAGGTCGAGGCCCGGGTGGGCGGCGCCATCACCCGGCTGACCCATCGCACGATTGCCGACCTGGACACCCTGCACCAGGAGCTCAACCGGATCCGGCAACGTCGCGGCCTGGCGTTCGAGCGGGGCGAGTGCTTCCCCGGCATCGCCTGTGCCGCGGCGGCGATCCGTGGCCCCGAGGGGCCTGTGGCCGCCATTTCGCTGATCGGCGACGCGCGGACCCCGCTGGAGAAGGTGGCCCCGTTGGTAGTGGACGCCGCGCGACAGGTCTCCCTGGAACTGTTCCCCGGCCTGGAGACCCCTGGCCGGGGGCACCGCGCGCCCGCCTTCCCGGAGCAGACCTGGTCTCCGCAGGCCATGGACCGGCTGCTCGTCGCCAGCCAGAGCGGCGACTGGCTGTAGAGCGTGTCCGGGGGAGCGCAGCCGGACAGGCCCCTGGAGCCCGGGGCCTGTCGCCGAACCGCGGTCCGCCGTGCGACGTCCGGCAGTTCGACGACCGGACCTCAGCCCCAGTGGTCGCCCCAGCCCCAGGGGTCGGGCATGGTGACCGGCTGCTCCTCGACGCCGAACCGCCCGCGGAAGAAGAGCATCGGTCGTTGTTCGGGCATTGTCTCCAGTTCCAGGACCCGCCCGATCACCACATCGTGGTCACCGGCGACGTGCACGTCGTACACCTCGGCATGGACCCTCATCAGCATGCCGGGCAGGGACGGGGTCCCCCAGCGCGAGAGGTCCCAGTCCAGCCCGTCGTACTTGCTTCCCCTGCTGGACCCGAAGCGGCCGCAGACATCGGTCTGGTCCTCGGCGAGCACGTTGACGCAGAACCGGCCCGACTCCCTGATCCTCGGCCAGGCGCGTCCCTTGTGGTCGGCGCAGAACAGGACGAGGGGAGGTTCCAGCGAAACGGATGCGAAGGACTGGCACGCGAACCCGACCGGATCCGACCGGTCCATCCCGGTGACGACGGTGACACCCGTCGCGAACGCTCCCATGGCGCGCCGCATCTCCTGAGGAGTGGGCGCCGTGACCTCACCTGTCGTGGGTGCGGTCAAGGACTCTGCTGACATCGGATTCACCTCGACGGGGTCGGGTCTGTGACGTGCTCCTGGCGGGGCACGTCCCGACGGTAGGCCCGTCGCGTCCGGCACCGGACCGCGCGCTCCCGATGAGTGGAACACGACAGGCCACAGGGCCGGCCCTTACCGCTCCGGCTGCCCGGAACACCCGCGTCCCGCTGATCGGGATGAGTGAGGCGCCCCTCCGGGGGCCCTGGTTACGTTCCAGGAACCGTTGACCACAGGGACGTCGAAGGCAGGGATGATGATGGAGCTGAGCCACGACTCCACATTGCGTGAACTCACAACTGATCAGGGGGTTCTGCGCTATCACGAGGCCGGGGACGGTCCGCCTCTGCTGATGTTGCACGGTTCGGGCCCCGGCGTCACGGGCTGGCGCAACTTCCGCGGCAATCTGGCCCGGCTCTCCGAGTACTTCCGCTGCCTGGTCCTGGAGTTCCCCGGGTTCGGGGTCAGCGACCCGGCCGACGGGCACCCCATGGCCACCGCCACCGATGCCGTCGGCCGGTTCCTCGACGGACTCGGGCTGCACCAGGTCGACGTGATCGGCAACTCCATGGGCGGCTTCGTCGGCACCCGGTTCGCGTTGGACAACCCCGACCGCGTACGCCGCCTGGTCACGATCGGCGGCATGGGCCGGAACCTCTACAGCCCCGGCCCCGGCGAGGGCATCAATCTGCTGATGGAGTTCACCGAGAACCCGACGCGTGAACGCCTGGTCCAGTGGCTGTACTCCATGGTGTACGACCCGGCCATGGTCACCGAGGAACTGATCGAGGAGCGGTGGGCCCAGGCCACCGAGCCGGACACGCTCGCCGCCGCGCGCAGGATGTACGGGAAGGCCGCGTTCGCCGCCACCGCCGCCGCCGCGGCGAGGTCCGAGGAGGCGCCGCTCTGGGCGATGCTCCACGGACTGCGGGCCAAGACCCTGATCACCTGGGGCCGGGACGACCGGGTCAGCCCGGTCGACATGTCCATCGTGCCGATGCGGACCATTCCCGACGTCGAACTGCACCTGTTCTCCAACTGCGGGCACTGGGTGATGATCGAACAGAAGGCGGCGTGGGAGAGTGCCGTGCTCGCCTTCCTGACCCGTAAGGACGCGGCATGAGCGCCGGTGCGAACGCGGGCGCGAACACGACCTGGGACCACGAGTTCGACTTCGTCGTCGTCGGCAGCGGCGGTGGCGGCATGGCGGCCGCGCTGACCGCCGAGGACAGCGGCCTGTCCACCGTCGTGATCGAGAAGGGGAAGATGTACGGCGGTTCGACCGGCATCTCCGGCGGCGGTATCTGGATCCCCAACAACCCCACGCTGCGCGCCAAGGGCCACGACGACAGCCGCACGTCGATCCGGCAGTATCTGGACCGCCTCACCGAGGGCCGTGTCCCGGCCGCCCGCCTCGACGCCTACGTCGACCAGGGCCCGGCCGCCATGGAACTGCTCGGCAAGAGCCGGTGGATGCGGTTCTTCTGGGTCAAGGGATACGCCGACTACCACCCCGAGTACGACGGCGGCCGTCCGATGGGCCGCTCCATCGAGGCGCTCCCCTTCGACACCCGCAAGCTCGGCGAGGACGAGCGGCACCAGCGGCCCAACAACATGAAGGGCCCGCTCGGTCTGTGGATCACCGCCAAGGACTACCACGACCTCGCGATGGTCAAGCGGACCTGGCGTGGACGCTGGGCGTCCGTCGTCGCCGCCTGGCGGGTCTCGTCCAACGTGGTCCGCCGCCGGCACATGGCCACCGGCGGTCGCGCGCTGGTGGCACGGCTCAGGATGGCCCTGAAGGACGCCGGGGTCCCCGTGTGGCTGCGGACCCCGATGACCGGCCTGGTCGTCGGCGACGACGGCACGGTGACCGGGATCGTCGCGCAGCGCGACGGCAAGCAGGTGCGCATCGGGGCGCGGCGCGGTGTGCTGCTCGCGACCGGTGGCTTCGATCACAACCAGGAGATGCGCGAGAAGTACCTGCCCGCCGGCGGCCGGGAGATCCACAGCGCCGGTGCGCGGGAGAACGTCGGCGACGGCATCGTCGCCGGGCTGGAGCTCGGCGCCGCAGTGGACTTCATGGACGACGCGTGGTGGATGCCTTCGGTGCGCCACCCGTCCGGCGCCACGATCCCCCTGGTGTCCGAGCGGTGCATCCCGCCGTCGGTGATCGTCGACTCCCACGGCAGTCGCTTCACCAACGAGTCCTCCCCGTACGTGAACTTCGTCCACGACCAGTTGGCGGGCGGCCACGTCCCGGCCTGGTTCGTGATGGACGCCAAGGCCCGCGCCCGCTACCCGTTCGCGCAGGTCCTGCCCGGAATGCCGTTCCCCAAGGACTTCTACGAGGGCGGCCTGGCACACCGGGCGGACAGCATCGTCGAACTCGCCGTCGCCATCGGCGTTCCCCCCGAGGAACTGGCCGCGACCGTCGAGCGGTTCAACGGCTTCGCGCGCACCGGCAAGGACACCGAGTTCGGCCGGGGTGACAGCGCCTACGACCGCTACTACGGCGACCCGACCCTGAAGAACCCCAATCTGGACGAGATCGTCAAGGCGCCCTTCTACGCCGTGCGCATCGAGGTCGGTGACCTCGGGACGAAGGGCGGGCTGGTCTGCGACGAACACAGCCGGGTCCTGAGGGAGGACGGTTCGCTCATCGGCGGCCTCTACGCGACCGGCAACACCTCCGCGGCGGTGATGGGAGGCGAGTACGCCGGACCGGGCGCCACTATCGGCCCGTCCATCGTCTTCGGCTACGTCGCCGCCCGGCACGCCGCCGGCGAGACGACCGGGAGAGCATCGTGACACTGCCCGGCCCGCTCACCGTCCGCGTCGTCGAAGTCATCCGCGAGACGTCCGACGCCCACTCGCTCGTCCTGGAACCCGCGGACGGGACGCAGGACAAGTTCCGCTACAAGCCCGGCCAGTTCCTCACCGTCAAGGTGCCCTCCGACCGCGACGGCGGGGCCGCCCGCTGCTACTCGCTGTGCAGCTCCCCGCTGCGCGACGAGAAGCTCAAGGTCACCGTCAAACGCACGGTGAACGGATACGGCTCCAACTGGATCTGCGACAACGTCGTCGAAGGCGACACCCTCGAAGTGCTGCGCCCCGCGGGCACCTTCACCCCGGACTCGCTGGACGAGGACTTCCTGCTCCTCGCCGCGGGCAGCGGGATCACGCCGGTGATGTCGATCCTCACCTCCTGCCTGTACGGCGGGAGCGGATCCGTCACCCTGATCTACGCCAACCGCGACGAGAACTCCGTCATCTTCCGCGACGAACTCGCCACCCTGGCAAGGGAGTACGGCGACCGGCTGACCGTCGTCCACTGGCTGGAGTCCGTCCAGGGCCTGCCCGCGGGCCCCGGTCTGCGGGCGCTGGCCGAGCCGTACACCGGACGCCAGGCGTTCATCTGCGGCCCGGGACCCTTCATGGACCTCGCCGCCACGGCGCTCACCGACCTCGGTGTGCCGCCGGGGCGCGTGCGCGTAGAACGGTTCACCTCCCTGACGAACGACCCGTTCGCCGCCCCGCAGACTGTCGCCGACCCCACGGGCCCGTCCGGCACCGTAGAGGTCGAGCTCGACGCACGGACCACGACCGTGCCCTGGCCCCAGGGCAGCAAGCTGCTCGACGTGCTCCTCGCGGCAGGACTGGACGCGCCGTTCTCCTGCCGGGAGGGCAGCTGCAGCGCGTGCGCCTGTGTGCTGACCGAGGGCGAGGTGGTCATGGAGCGCAACGAGGTCCTCGACGAGCAGGACCTCGCCGACGGACTCATCCTCTCCTGCCAGGCGCTCCCGGTCAGTGAACGCATCAAGGTCACCTACGACGGGTGATCGCCCCCAACCCCTCGATTCGGATGAGGTTTGAACAGTGACCAAGGTGACCGCCGCGATCGTCGGCTCCGGGAACATCGGAACCGACCTGATGTACAAGCTGCTCCGGTCCGCAGTGATAGAGCCACGCTGGATGATCGGGATCGACCCGCAGAGCCCCGGCCTCAAGCGCGCGGCCGAGGAGGGTCTGATCGCCAGTGCCGAGGGCGTGGACCGGCTGCTCACCCAGGACGAGCGCCCGGACCTGGTCTTCGAGGCCACCTCGGCGTACGTGCACAAGGCGAACGCCCCCAAATACGTCGAACTCGGCATCCAGGCCGTCGACCTGACGCCCGCCGCGCTGGGCCCCGCCGTCGTCCCGGCCGTCAACCTGGGCGAGCACCTGGACGCGCCCAACGTCAGCCTGATCACCTGCGGGGGACAGGCCACCATCCCCGTGGTCCACGCCGTCTCCCGGGTCACCGAGGTGGCCTACGCGGAGATCGTGGCCAGCGTCGCCTCGCCGTCCGCCGGCCCGGGGACCCGGGCCAACATTGACGAGTTCACGATCACCACCAGCCGGGGCATCGAGACCATCGGCGGCGCGGCCAAGGGCAAGGCCATCATCATCCTCAACCCGGCCGAACCGCCCATGCTGATGCGGGACACAGTCTTCTGTTCCATCCCGGTCGACGCCGACCGCGCCGCGATCACCGCGTCGATCCACGAGATCGTCGCCCAGGTCGCGTCGTACGTACCCGGCTACCGGCTGCGCGCCGAGCCGCAGTTCGACGAGCCGACCGAGGTGAGCGGCGGCCTCGCCCGCGTCGCGGTGTTCCTCGAAGTGGAGGGCGCGGGGGACTTCCTGCCGCCCTACTCCGGGAACCTCGACATCATGACCGCCGCGGCCACCGAGGTCGGTGAGGGCTTCGCCCGGCGGATCGTCTCCCAGCGCGCCGGATCCTGAGCACCCAAGGAGTTCACCAGCCATGCCCTACAGCGCCGACCTCGACATCCGCGTCACCGACTCGTCCCTGAGAGACGGATCGCACGCCAAGCAGCACCAGTTCACCATCGAGCACGTCCGGTCGATCGTCGGGGCACTCGACGAGGCCGGGGTCCCGGTCATCGAGGTGACCCACGGCGACGGCCTCGGCGGCTCGTCGTTCAACTACGGCTTCAGCCACACGCCGGAGCAGGAGCTGATCAAGGCAGCCGTGCAGACCGCGCGCCGGGCGAAGATCGCCTTCCTGATGCTGCCCGGCCTCGGCGTCCAGGACGACATCCGTGAGGCGGCCGACAACGGTGCCGCCGTCTGCCGGATCGCCACCCACTGCACCGAGGCCGACATCGCGGTCCAGCACTTCGGGCTGGCCCGCGATCTGGGCCTGGAGACCGTCGGCTTCCTGATGATGTCGCACAGCCAGTCCCCGGAGGTGCTCGCCCGGCAGGCCCGCATCATGGCCGACGCCGGCTGTCAGTGCGTCTACGTCGTCGACTCCGCCGGAGCGCTGGTCATGGAGCAGACGAGCGACCGGATCGCGGCGCTCGTCGCCGAACTCGGCGACGACGCGCAGGTCGGCTTCCACGGCCACGAGAACCTGGGACTCGGCGTCGCCAACTCCGTGCTCGCCGTGCGGGCCGGCGCACAGCAGATCGACGGCTCGACCCGCCGGTTCGGCGCGGGCGCGGGCAACACCCCGGTCGAGGCCTTCGCCGCGGTCGCGGAGAAGCTCGGCATCCGTACCGGAATCGACACCCGGAAGATCATCGACGCCGCCGAGGACGTCGTACGGCCGGTCATGGACGGCGAGTGCCTCCTCGACCGGATGTCGCTGACCATGGGGTACGCCGGGGTCTACTCCAGCTTCCTCAAGCACGCCGACCGCCAGGCCGCGAAGTACGGCGTGTCCGGCGCCGAGATCCTGCTGGAGGCCGGCCGCCGCAACCTCGTCGGAGGCCAGGAGGACCAGCTCATCGAGATCGCCGTCGCCCTCGCCGAGAACACCTCCGGACGGAAGTGAGAACAGCCATGCCCAATACGGTACTTGACGCGATCAACGAGCGCGCGGAGGAGATCCGCGCGCTGGGGCCGGCGAACGAGTCGCTCGGCCGACTGGACGACCAGACGGCCAAGGTGCTGCGGGAGACCGGTGCGATCCGGATGCTCCAGCCGAAGACGTACGGCGGCCTGGAACTGCACCCGCGCGAGTTCGCCGAGACCATCATGCGGATCGCCGCCTGCGACGGGGCGACCGGCTGGGTCGCCGGGGTCGTCGGCGTCCACCCCTGGGAAATGGCGATGGCCGACCCCCGGGTCCAGGAGGAGGTGTGGGGCGAGGACAACGACACCTGGATCGGCTCTCCCTACGCGCCGATGGGGGTGCTCCGCCCCGTGGACGGCGGGTACGTCTTCAACGGCCACTGGCAGTTCTCCTCCGGCACCGACCACTGCGACTGGCTCTTCCTCGGCGCGTTCCTGGCCGACAAGGACGGCAACAGGCTGAACCCTCCGCGGTCGGTGCACGTCGTCCTGCCGCGCTCGGACTACGAGATCGTCGAGGACTCGTGGGACGTGGTCGGCCTGCTCGGCACCGGCAGCAAAGACATCGTCGTCAAGGACGCGTTCGTCCCGGAGTACCGCGTCATCGAGTACTCCAAGGTGGTCGACGGGACCCTGGCGAAGGAGGCCGGGCTGACCAACCCCACCTACCGCCTGCCGTTCTCCGCCGCCTTCCCCCTCGGCATCACCGCGGCCGTCATCGGCATCTGCGAGGGGGCGCTGGCCCACCACATGGCCTATCAGCGCCACCGCGTCCAGATCACCGGCACGGCCGTCAAGGACGACCCGTACGTCCTTTACGCCGTCAGCGAGGCGGCGGCAGAGATCGCGGCCTCGCGCTCGGCGCTGCTGGACAACATCTCGCAGCTCCACGACATGGTGGCGGCCGGCCGGGAGGTCACCTTCGACCGGCGGGCCGTGGGCCGGCGTACCCAGGCCCGGGCGGCGTGGCGCGCGGTGCGGGCCGTCGACGAGATCGTCGCGCGCTCCGGCGGGAACGCCATGCGGATGGACAACCCGATCCAGCGCTTCTGGCGCGACGCCCACACCGGCCTCGCCCACGCCATCCACGTGCCCGGTTCGGTCTTCCACGCCGCCGCGCTGACGCAGCTCGACATCGAGCCGCCGAACGGGCCGATGCGCTCGATGATCTGACGACCGTCACGGCACCAGCGCCCGTCCGACGAAGGACAGGCAGACCGAAAGACCGGCAGATGAGGGAGGAACACATGACGCAGATACGAGGGCTGGGCTATCTCAGGGTCCAGACGTGCGACATCGACCGCTGGCGCGAACTCACCGTCGACGGCCTCGGTTTCGCCGAAGGGTCCGGGCCGGATCCCGACGGTCTCTACCTGCGGATGGACGAGCGCCGGGCACGACTGGCCGTGCTGCCCGGTGACACCGACCGGGTACTGGCCGTCGGGTGGGAGGTGCGCGACCAGTTCGCCCTGGGGAAGGTCGGGCGCGCCGTCGAGGCGTCGGGCAGAGCGGTCAAGGAGCTGACGCAGAAGGAGGCCGACGAACGCGGGGTGGAAGCGGGCATCACCTTCGACGACCCCGCCGGCGTCCCCGTCGAGGTCTTCTTCGCCCCGATCCTCGACCACAGCCCCGTGCACACCGGCTTCGCCCAGAACTTCGTCACCGGCGGCCAGGGCATGGGCCATGTCGTCCTGCCCACGACCTGTATGGAGGAGACCGTCTCCTTTTACACCGAGGTCCTCGGTTTCCTGCCGCGCGGAGCGATCAGGCTCGCCGGCACGGATCCCGACACCCCACCTCGCCGCGTGCGCTTCATGGGCGTCAACCAGCGGCACCACAGTCTGGCCATCTGCCCCGCGCCGCACGGGCAGGAACCGGGCCTGGTCCACCTCATGGCCGAGGTCGACAGCCTGGACGCGGTGGGCCGCGCGCTCGACAGCGTCGGGCGGCTCGGCTTCTCGATCTCCTCCACCCTGGGCCGGCACACCAACGACAAGATGGTCTCCTTCTACGTGCGCGCGCCCGGCGGCTGGGACATCGAGTACGGCTGCGAGGGCATGCTCGTCGACGAGACGTACTACACCGCCGAGGAGATCACCGCGGACAGCTACTGGGGCCACGACTGGTCCGGCTCGGAGCCGCTCGCGGCCTTCACCCCGCCCGAGGCGGGCCGGTGAGCACCTCCCGGCCGGTGACACCGGTCCCCGCCTCGTCCGTCTCCTGGTACGACGCCGAGACCGACGTACTCGTCGTCGGCTTCGGCTGCGCGGGCGCGGCCGCCGCCTTCGAAGCGGCCTCGGCCGGCGCCGAGGTCCTGGTACTGGAACGGGCCGGCGGGCCGGGCGGCTCCTCGGCCCTGTCCGGTGGCGAGCTCTACCTCGGCGGCGGCACGCCGGTACAGACCGCGTGCGGCTTCCAGGACACCGCGGACGACATGTTCGCCTACCTGAAGTCGGCACTCGGCCCGCACGCCGATGAGGAGAAGCTGCGGGTCTACTGCGACGAGAGCACCGGGCACTTCCAGTGGTTCGTCGACCGCGGCCTCACCTTCGAGAAGAGCCTGTGGGACGCCCCCACCTGGATGCCGCTGTCGAAGGACGGCCTGATGTGGCTGGGCGAGAACGCCTGGCCGTACAACACCGTCGCCCGCCCCGCGCCGCGCGGCCACCGCTGCGCCACCGAGTCGTACGGCGGCTGGCTGATCATGGAGAAGCTCGTCGCGGCCGCCGGGGCCGCGGGGGCGCTCACCCACACCGACACCCTGGCCACGGCGCTGATCGTGGACGACGACGGCCGGGTCGTCGGCGTCACCGCCCGGAGTTACGGCGAGGAGCGGGCCTACCGCGCCCGTAAGGGGGTGGTGCTCACCACCGGAGGTTTCGTCGACAACGAGGAGATGCTGGCCGACCACGCGCCGCACCTCGTCGGCCACGGCAAGGTCAGCGATGGGCTGGACGACGGCAGCGGCATCCGGATGGCGTCCGCGATCGGAGCGGCCACCCGGCGGATGTCGGTGACCGAGATCGCGCTCACCGCCCTCCCGGCCATGGCCACCCGCGGCATGCTGGTCAACGGCCACGGGCAGCGCTTCATCAACGAGGACGTCTACCCGGGCCTGTACAGCGTGGCGGCGGTGCTGACCCAGCCGGGCCCGTACTGGGTGATCGTCGACGAGGAGGGCTACGAGTCCGTGCCCGAGGCGGAACGCTGGGGTGTGCTCCCGCAGTTCGTCGGGGAGACCCTGGCCGAGCTGGAGGAGGAGCTCGGGATGCCGGCGGGCGCGCTGGAGTCGACGGTGGGCACGTACAACAGGTACGCCGAGGAGGGACAGGACCCGTACTTCCACAAGGACGCCCGGTGGCTGCGGCCGCTGAAGGGGCCCTTCGCGGCGATCGACCCCCGCCTCGGCTTCAACCCCGGGGAGAGCGGGAACACGGCCGCCGGGACAGGGGTCGCCGGATTCACCCTCGGCGGGCTCAGCACGACCGTCGACGGCGCGGTGCTGGACGTCTCCGGCACCGCCGTTCCCGGGCTGTTCGCGGCCGGCCGGGCGGCGTCCGGCATCCATGGTGAGGGATACATCAGCGGTACGTCGCTGGGTGACGGCACGTTCTTCGGCCGCAGGGCCGGGGTGGCCGCGGCCCGCGGATAGTTCTCCGGTACGACGGTGAAAGGCCGGCCCTCCCGCTCACATGAGCAGGAGGGTCACCCCTTCATCGTCGTACCGCAGCGACCCGTTCCCTCACTCCTGGAGCACGGTGATCGCACCGCTCAGCGCGGCCTCCCGGATCGTGTCACCGAGGGAACGGCAGCCTTCGAACGCACCGCCGTTCGGTCCCTCGCCACGACCGCCGGCCTGCCGCTCCGGGCAGCCCAGCATGGCCTGCGCGTCCCACTGCACGCTCGTCTGCTGCCAGCTGCTCTTGCGCACCCGCACCTGGTTGCCGCACCGCAGGCAGGACAGCGGCCGCATGGGCGCGCCGTCGGTCAGCCGGTTGTCCTCGCGCGGCATCAGACGGGCCGGCTCTCGGCCGCGGCCTTCCGGGCGAGGTTGGCCTCGACCTCCTTCTGCCAGGCTTCGACGGGACGGGTGGTGTCGAGCTCGAACTCGAAGCGGTCCACCATCTCCGGCTTGACGTCGGCGACATCGACGTAGAACTGCTCGTACCAGCGGCGCAGTTGGTAGACCGGACCGTCCTCCTCGCACAGCAGCGGGTTGTCGATGCGGGTCTTGTTCTTCCAGATCGCGATGTCCTGTTCGAAGCCCAGCTTGATGAAATCGGCCATGTTCGTGGCCAGCTTGTCGGCTTCCGTGCCCTCCAGGCTGTCCGAGCGCTTGACGATGATGCCGTACTGCAGGGCGAAGCGGTCGGCGCTCACCGGGTAGTGACAGTTGATCAGGACGGACTGCACATCGCCCGTGTCGTAGTGGTAGGTGAGGTCGTCGATCATGAACGACGGGCCGTGGTAGGACGCCACCGACGTGCTGCCGGTCGTCTTCGGCTGGCCGTTCTGAGCCTGCGGGCGCGCGTCAGGGCGGCCCGTGCCCCGCATGAACTGGGTGGCGGTGTGACCCTCGAAGACGTTCTTGAAGAACGTCGGGAACGAATAGTGCACATAGAAGAAGTGCGCCATGTCCACGACGTTGTCGACGACTTCGCGGCAATTGGCGTCCACGACGGTCTCGTACCAGATCCAGTCGGTCCACGCGTCGCTCGTCGCCCCCTCGATACGGGGGATCGTGACGTCCGCCGGAGGCGGGTTCCCCTCGGGGTCGTTCCAGACGAAGAGCATCCCGTCCTGGTCCAGGGTCGGCCAGGCCGCCGTACGGGCCCGGAGCGGCACGCGCCGGGCGTACGGGATCTGCTTGCAGCGGCCGTCCCCGCCCCAGCGCCAGTCGTGGAAGGGGCAGGCCACCTCGTTGCCCTTGACGGTGCCCTGGGAGAGGTCGCCTCCCATGTGGCGGCAGTAGGCGTCGAGGACACTGAGCTCGCCGTCGCTGCCGCGGAACACCACGAGCTTCTGGCCGAAGGCCTGGACCGAATGAGGCTTGCCGTCCTTGAATTTCTCCGACAGCCCCAGGCAGTGCCATCCACGGGCAAACCGGGCCGGTGCGGCCGCTGCCTCGATGGCGCGGACTCCGTCGTGTTCTGACTCGACTGCGGTCACGTTGTTCCCATCCCCTCAAGGACGCAGGGTCTCCAGTGTTCGGACGGTAGGGCGAGGCGTTGCCGGCCCACCTGGGCAGTCCCACTGACCGGAATGCCACAGCCGGGTCCCCGGTGAAGGGCGGTTCCGGTCAGCGGGACGGTGCCGACGCCGGTCGCCGGGGCCGGGTATCGTCCGCCGCCCTGCCTGCGGGTCGTCCGAAAGAAGGGCCGTCATGAAGCGTTTCGAAGGTGTCGATGTCCTCCTCACCGGAGCGGGGTCCGGTATCGGCCGGGCCACGGCAATCCGGCTGGTGGCCGAGGGGGCGGCCGTGTTCGCAGTCGACCTCTCGGGCGAGGGCCTGCGGGAGACCGCCGAGGCGGCCGCCGGGCCCGGGCGGATCGTGACCCATGTCGCCGACGTCTCCGAGGAGAGCGCCGTCGTGGACGCCGTACGGGCGGCCGCCGAGGAGCTCGGCGGCATCGATGCCCTGATCAACGTGGCGGGCATCCACCGGACGACCCCCATCGACCGGCTGACCGTCGCCGACATGCAGCGGCTGTTCTCCGTCAACGCCGTCGGAACGGCCCTGTTCTGCCGGGAGGCGCTGCGGCACCTGCCCGACCGGACGGGCGTCATCGTCAACGTGGCCTCGTCGTCGGCCGCGCACGGGACCCCGTACATGAGCGCCTACTCGGCGTCGAAGGGCGCGGTGCTGGCGTTCTCCTTGTCCCTGGCCGCCGAGGTGGTGCACCGCGGCATCCGCGTCGTGCCCGTCTCACCCGGCACGGTCGCCACGCCGCTGGTGGGGCCGCACGTCCTGCCGCCGGAACTGGACGCCAGTTACTACGGGCGGATCCGGTCGCTGCTGGGCGCAGCCGACCCGGAGCAGATCGCCGGCGTCATCGCCTTCGCGGCCTCGCGGGACGGGAGCTACCTCACGGGAGCGGAGATCAGGGTCGACGGAGGCTCACACATCTGAGGGGCCGCCCGTCCCGGCCGGCCGGCGGCGCGGAGCCATCGAGTGAGGCAGCCATTCAGTGGGACTGGGTATTGCACTGCACAAGAACGAATTCTAGTTTTTGGGTGCGGTGCTGAACCCCGCGAGCCTCTCCGAGGCCGCGGCAGGCGCCGCGACCGAAAGGCCCCAGCCGTCCGCCAACCGACCCGGCCCGCCAAGGGCCGCCTCACACCCTACGGAGAACCATGCCCGAGGCCGTCATCGTCGAAGCCGCGCGCACACCGGTCGGGCGGCGCCGCGGAGCGCTGTCGGGGCTGCACCCGGCCGAGCTGCTGGGGCTGGCCCAGAAGGGCCTGCTGGAGCGCGCCGGAATCGCCCCGGACGCGGTGGACCAGGTGATCGGAGGCTGCGTCACCCAGGCCGGCGAGCAGTCCAACAACGTCACCCGCAACGCCTGGCTGCACACCGGACTGCCGCACGCCACCGCCTGCACCACCATCGACTGTGCCTGCGGCTCGTCCCAGCAGGCCGTGCACCTGATCGCCGGGCTGATCGCCTCCGGTGCGATCGACGTCGGGATCGGCTGCGGCGTCGAGTCGATGAGCCGGGTTTTCCTCGGACAGGCGCTCGCCCCCGGCACCGGCCTGCCGGTGCCGGAGGACTTCGCACTGGACATGCCGGACCAGTTCACCGCCGCCGAGCGGATCGCACACAAACGCGGCATCACACGGGCCGACGCGGACGCCCTCGCACTCGCCTCCCAGCGCAACGCCGCCCGCGCGTGGGCGGAAGGCCGCTTCGACCGGCAGATCATCGAGGTCGAGGCACCGGTGCCCGGCCCCGAGGGCCCGACCGGGAAGACCGCCGCCGTGACCCGCGACGAGGGCCTGCGGGACACCACGGCCGAGGGGCTCGCCCAGCTGAAGACGGTGCTGCCCGACGGCATCCACACCGCCGGCAACTCCTCCCAGATCAGCGACGGCGCCGCCGCCGTACTCCTGACGAGCGCCGAGCGCGCCGACCGCCTGGGACTGCGCCCGCGGGCCCGTATCGTCGCCTCCGGTATGGTCGGCTCCGACCCCTACTACCACCTCGACGGGCCCATCGAGGCGACCGACCACGTGCTGCGCAAGGCCGGCATGACACTGGCCGACATCGACCTGGTCGAGATCAACGAGGCATTCGCCTCCGTCGTGCTGTCGTGGGCGCAGGTCCACCGCGCCGACATGGACAAGGTGAACGTCAACGGGGGTGCGATCGCCCTCGGCCACGCGGTGGGCTCGACCGGCGCCCGGCTGATCACCCAAGCCCTCCACGAGCTGGAGCGCAGTGACAAGTCCACCGCACTGATCACCATGTGCGCCGGCGGCGCGCACTCGACGGCGACGATCATCGAACGGATCTGAGGGACCGCCATGACCATCGGACTGACCGAAGAGCACCGCGACCTGCGCGACACCGTACGCACGTTCGCGAACCGGCACATCACCCAGGACGTCGTCCGCAAGGCGGTGAGCGCCGAGCAGGAGATGCTCCCGCCGTTCTGGCAGACCCTCGCCGAACAGGGGCTGCTCGGCCTGCACCTGCCCGAGAACGCGGGCGGTGCCGGCTACGGGCTCCTCGAACTCGCCGTCGTCGTCGAGGAACTGGGCCGGGCCATGGCCCCGGGCCCCTTCCTGCCCACGACGCTCGCCGCCGCGGTCCTGCACCGGGCGGGACACCGGACACATCTGGCCGGGCTCGCCGACGGCACCACGATCGGTGCGGTGGGCCTGGGCGCCGGCAGCCTCACGCTCTCCCGCGGCGACGACGGCGCCGCGACGGTCTCCGGCGAGTCCGAACTCGTCATTGGCGGCCACCTCGCCGACCTGTTCGTGCTGCCCGCCCGCGACGGTGACCGCACGACGTGGTTCGTGCTCCCGCGCGCCTCCGTGGACACCACCGACGTGGCCGGCCACGACCTGGCCCGCCGCCCGTCCAGGGTGCGCCTGCGGAACACCGCGGTCCCCGCCACCGACGTACTGGCGGTCGACCAGCAGCTCCCGCTCGACCTGGCCGCGGTGCTGTTCGCGGCGGAGGCCTCCGGCATCGCCGACCGGGCCGTCGCCGTCTCGGCCGAATACGCCCGGGTGCGCGAGCAGTTCGGTCGCCCCATCGGCCAGTTCCAGGGCGTCAAACACCGCTGCGCACGGATGCTCGCGCTCGCCGAACAGGCCCGCGCCTGCGCCTGGGACGCCGCCCGCGCCGGCGAATCGGGCGCCGTCCAGGACCCGGCGGAGGCGTCCCTCGCCGCCGCCGTCGCCGGAGCGACCAGCGTCGAAGCGGCGTTCACCACCACGAAGGACGCCATCCAGGTCCTCGGCGGCATCGGCTTCACCTGGGAGCACGACGCCCACCTCTGGCTGCGCCGGGTCCAGACCCTGCGCCTCACCCTCGGCCCGACCGCCCGGTGGCGCCGCCGGGTGGCCCGGCTCACCCTGGACGGCGCCCGCCGCGATCTCGGCGTCGAACTGCCGCCCGAGGCCGAGGAGATACGCGCCGGCATCCGCGCCGAACTGAGTTCCGCGGCCGCCCTGGAAGGCAGGGAACGGCTCGTCCACCTCGCGGACCACGGCTACACCGCACCGCACCTGCCCGCACCCTGGGGGAAGGGCGCCGACGCCGTGACCCAGCTGGTCATCGCGGAGGAGATCCGCGCGGCGGGCCTGACCCCCGTCGACATGATCATTGGCGGCTGGGTCGTCCCCACCATCATCGCCCACGGCAACGCCGCCCAGCGGGAGAGGTTCCTCGCGCCGACCCTGCGCGGCGACATCGTCTGGTGCCAGCTCTTCAGTGAGCCCGGAGCCGGTTCCGACCTCGCGTCCCTGAGCACCCGCGCGGAGAAGACCGACGGCGGCTGGCGGATCACCGGACAGAAGGTGTGGACCTCCATGGCCCGCGACGCCCACTGGGGCATCCTGCTGGCCCGGACCGACGTCGCCGCACCCCAGCACAAGGGACTGTCGTACTTCCTGCTCGACATGACCGCCCCCGGCCTGGACATCCGCCCGCTGCGGCAGATCACCGGCGAGTCGGAGTTCAACGAGATCTTCCTCGACGACGTGTTCGTCCCCGACGACATGCTCGTCGCACAGCCGGGCGACGGCTGGAAACTCGCCCGCACCACGCTCGCCAACGAACGGGTCGCCCTCTCCCACGACTCGTCACTGGGGTCCGGCGAGGCGCTGCTCGACATCGCCGCCGCAACCCCCCACGAGATGGACGACGAACGGCTCACCACCCTCGGCGGCATCCTCTGCGACGCGCAGTCCGGCGCCCTGCTCGGCCTGCGCACCACGCTGCGCTCGGTCTCCGGCCAGCAACCGGGCGCGGAGGCCAGCATCGCCAAACTCCTCGGCGTCGAGCATCAGCAGCAGGTCTGGGAGACCGCCATGGACTGGCAGGGCAGCGCCGCGCTGACCGGCGAGGGCCGGCGTCACGACGCCACCTGGATGTTCCTCAACTCCCGCTGTCTGTCGATCGCGGGCGGTACGACGGAAGTCCAGCTGAACATCATCGGCGAACGCCTGCTGGGCCTGGACCGCGACCCCAGGCCCACCCCGAAGCGTGCCTGAAGACGCGACCGCGGCCCGGCCGGCCGGGCCGGCCGCGCCACCGGGCCGAAACCCCTCGTGAAGGAAGAACCACCATGCCCATCGACCGCCACAAGGCGCTGAGCGCGGACCCGTTCGTGCGCGAGATCAGCTGGAGCACCCGCGACGTGCTCCTGTACCACCTCAGCCTCGGGGCCGGTTCGGACGCCGCCACCGACCCGGAACTGCCCCTGACCTTCGAGCGCGGCCTCCAGGTGCTGCCCACCTTCGCCCTGGTGGCCGGCTCCGGCATCTCGGCCGGAGAGGTGCCCACGATGTCCGTGAACATGCCCGGCATCGAGACCGACCTCCGCTCGATCCTCCACGCGGGCCAGGGACTTGAGATCCACCGGCCGCTGCCGGCCTCGGGCTCGGCCACGGTCGCCTCGCGGGTCGCCGAGGTGTGGGACAAGGGGAAGGCGGCGGTGATCGTGCTGGAGTCCGCCGCGGCCGACCCACAGGGCGAGCCGCTGTGGACCACCACCATGCAGATCTGGGCCCGCGGGGAGGGCGGCTTCGGGGGAGAGCCCGGACCGGAGACCTCCTGGACGGCGCCGGAGCGCCCGGCCGACCTCGTGCTCGAAACGCCCACCATCCCGCAGCAGGCGCTGCTGTACCGGCTCAACGGAGACCTCAATCCGCTCCACGCCGACCCCGAGTTCGCCCGGACGGCGGGCTTCGACCGTCCGATCCTGCACGGGCTGGCCTCGTACGGAATCGTCTGCAAAGCGCTCGTCGACGGAGTGCTCGACGGTGACGTCACGCGGCTGAACGGCTTCTCCGTACGGTTCGCGGGCTCACTGTTCCCGGGCGAGACCATCCGCACCTCGGTGTGGCGAGAAGGAGAGGGACTGGTGCTGCACTCCACCTGCCCCGAACGAGACAACGCCCCGGTGCTCACCCACGCGACGGCGAAGGTCACCTCATGAGCACCGGATCCGACACCCGTACCGACGGCGAGACCGCCGCACGGCCGCCGCTGGTGGCCGAGGCCCACGACACCGGACTGGACGCGGCCGTCGCCGCGGCCCGCCGGGTGATCGCCGCGCTGCTGCTGGCCGGCGACCGGTCGGACGCCGACATGTCGTGCGTCGCCAAGCAGCTCCACGCGGTCGCGGACCACTTGGAGGAGCACGCTCCCGCCCGCGAGGAGCGCCTGGTCGACATGTGGAACGGCGAGGGGGTGACCAGGCACGACCCGGTCACCGGACCCGAGAACGCCCTCGCGCCCCCGCTGAAGCTGTACGGCCGGGACGACGGCGCCATCGAGGGCACCGTCACCCTCGGCCTGCCCTACCAGGGGCCGCCCGGGCATGTGCACGGCGGCATCTCGGCGCTGCTCCTGGACCACACCCTCGGCGTCGCGAACCACTGGGGCGGCCCCTCCGGCATGACGGCGGAACTCACCCTGCGCTACCACCGCCCCACCCCGCTGTTCGAACCGCTGACGGTCACCGGCCGCCAGGTCCATGTGGACGGCGCGAAGATCCGCACTGTCGGGACCATCTCGGCCGGCGGCCAGGACTGTGTGAGCGCGGAGGGCCTGTTCATCGCCAAGCACCTGGCCCGCCCGCGCTGAACGCCCGGCCGGAGCACACCCGCACACGAAGAGAGGCAGACCGGTGGGAAGTCTTGAGAGCAAGGTCGCGGTCGTCACCGGGGCCGGACAAGGAGTGGGCCAGGGCATCGCCCTCGCGCTCGCCGCCGAGGGCGCGTCGATCGCTGTCCTCGGGCGGACACCGCAGAAGCTCGAAGCGACCTGCGAACTGCTGCGGGCCCGCGGCGTCCGGGCCGAACCGTTCGTCTGCGACGTGAGCGACACCGACCGCGTTCCCGGGGTGGTGGACGCGGTCGCCGACCGGTTCGGCGGCATCGACATCCTGGTCAACAACGCGTACACGGGCGCCTACGGTCCGCTGCTGTCGATGAGTGACGCGCAGTTCCGCAAGGGCTTCCACAGCGGCCCCTTCGCGACCTTCGCCTTCATGAAGGCTGCCCACCCCCATCTGAAACGACGGGGCGGCGGCGTCGTCGTCAACCTGGTCACCTCGGCCATGGTCCGCTGGGATCTGCGCAACTACGGCGCGTACGCCGCCGCCAAGATGGCCGTCCGCTCCCTGACCCGCAGCGCCGCCTGCGAGTGGGGGCCCGACAACATCCGCGTCAACGCGGTGGCACCGCACGCCGTTTCGCCCGCGTACGAGAAATGGCAGACCGCCAACCCGGAGGAGGCCGCCGCGTTCTGCGAGTCCATCCCGCTCGGCTACGTCGGCGACTGCGAGCAGGACATCGGACGGGCCGTGGGGATGCTCTGCGGACCGGACGCCCGCTATCTCACCGGCGCGACCGTGCCACTCGACGGAGGCCAGGCCAACTTCGACTGACGTACCGCTCGTTCCCCCCGGGTGCCGGACGGACCCTGCGCCTCCCGGTCAGCGGGACCGCCCGCACCAGGGGAAATCCTCCCGGCTAACGTCGCGGTCAGCACCTTGACCGTTGCGCCGGCGGAGGACCGGAACGAGGACCGGCCGACGGGTCAGGACCGCGCGAAATCTCCGTCGTGCCACGCCCATCGGGGCATCAGCGCATCCACATTCACGGCGGGCGGCCCGGCGCGCACATCTGCACGCGCCGACGCCCGCACCGACAGCGGGAAACCCCGGTCAACGGGTGAGAGGGACCGACGTTGCCACACGAGACGATTGCCGACCTGCTGCTCGCCAGGGCCGGGGACGACCACGTGGGTCTGCGCACCCGCGAGCACAGCTGGACCTGGGACGAGGTCGTCCGGGAGAGCGCGGCGCGCGCATCCTGGGCCAGGTCGCTGCGCACCGAGGGGCCGTTCCACATCGGCGTACTGCTGGACAACGTGCCCGAGTTCATCTTCTGGCTGGGCGGTGCCGCCCTCAGCGGCGCGACCGTCGTCGGCATCAACTCCACCCGCCGCGGCGCCCAGCTCGAACAGGAGGTGCGGCACGCCGACTGCGGGCTGCTCGTCACCGACCGTGCGGGCCTCGCACTGCTCGACGGCCTCGACACCGGCGTGGACCGTGACCGGATCCTGATCGTCGACAAGCCGGGCTACGCGCAGCAGGCGGCGGCGTACGCCGCCGACCCGGTCCGGGACCCGGCCGTCACCGCGGACACCCGGATGCTGCTGCTGTTCACCTCCGGTACGACGGGCGCCTCCAAGGCGGCGATCTGCTCGCAGGGCCGGCTGACCGCGCTCGCCCGCGCCAACTGCGCCAAGTACGACATCGGCCGCGACGCCATCTGCTACTGCGCCATGCCGCTGTTCCACGGGAACGCGCTGATGATGCTGTGGGCTCCCGCCCTGACCGCCGGCGCCACCATTGCCCTCACCCCCAAGTTCTCGGCCTCCGGCTTCCTCCCGGACGTCAAGCACTTCGGAGCCACCTTCTTCACGTACGTCGGCAAGGCGATCGGCTACGTCCTGGCGACACCCGAGCAGGCCGACGACGGCGACAACCGGCTGACCCACGCCTTCGGCACGGAAGCCTCCCCGGAGGACCAGGCCGCCTTCCTGCGCCGCTTCGGATGCCGGCTCATCGAGGGCTACGGTTCGAGCGAGGGCGGCGGCATGCTCAAACAGGCACCCGGCGGCCCGGTGGGGGCGCTCGGTGTGCCCGCACGCGAGAGCGTCAGGATCGTCCACCCGGAGACCCGCGAGCAGTGCCCGCCCGCCGTCCTCGACGAGCACGGCAGGGTGAAGAACCCGGAAGAGGCCATCGGGGAGATCGTCGACACCGAGGGCGCCGCCAGGTTCGAGGGCTACTACAAGAACGACGCCGCGAACGCCGAACGCGTACGCCACGGCTGGTACTGGACCGGTGACCTCGGATACGTCGACGAGTCCGGCTGGTTCTACTTCGCGGGTCGTTCCGGCGACTGGATCCGTGTCGACGGGGAGAACACCTCGGCGCTGCTGACCGAACGGATCCTGCGCAGACACCCGGCGATCGTCGCCGCCGGAGTCTTCGGCGTGCCCGACCCCCGTTCCGGCGACCAGGTGATGGCCGCGGTCGAGATCTCCGAGGGCACACGCTTCGAGGACCTGCGCCTGCCGGAGTTCCTGTCCCGGCAGGAGGACCTCGGCACCAAGGGCGCACCGCGCTTCGTCCGGGTCTCCCACGCTCTCCCGAGCACCGGCTCCAACAAGCTCCGCAAGAAGGAGATGCAGCTCCAGGGCTGGCGAACGGAGGACCCGGTCTACCGCTGGGCCGGACGCGGGGAGCCGGACTACGTACCCATGACCGACGAGGACAAGACGGCACTGCGCGGCGAGTTCCTCGCCAACGGGCGCGCGCGCTTCCTTCCCTGACCACGCCCGTCGGCGACAACGACAGGAGAACCACATGCAACTGCGCGAGAGTGCCGCACAGCGCAAGCTGCGCAAGGAGTTGCGCAGGTACTTCTCGGGCCTGATGCCCGAGGAGGAGCGCCGCCGGGTCGGCGAGGAGGGCGTCGGCGGGGACCGCTTCCGCGAGGTGGTCAAACGGCTCGGCTCCGACGGCTGGCTGGGCATCGGCTGGCCGAAGGAGTACGGGGGCCAGGGCCGCTCGATCGAGGAACAGTACGTGTTCTTCGACGAGGTCCAGCGGGCCGGTCTCCCGTTCCCGTTCGTCACCGTGAACACGGTCGGCCCCACGCTCATGGCGTACGGGTCGCAAGAGCACAAGGAACGCTTCCTGCCGGGCATCCTCTCCGGCGACATCGTCTTCGCGATCGGCTACACGGAGCCCGAGGCGGGCACGGACCTGGCGTCGCTGACGACGCGGGCCGTCCGTGACGGCGACGGCTTCGTCGTCGACGGCAGCAAGATCTTCACCAGTGGTGCCAACACCGCCGACCACATCTGGCTGGCCGTCCGGACCGACGCCGACGCCCCCAAGCACCAGGGCATCTCGATCCTGGTCGTCCCGACCGACGCCGAGGGATTCTCCTGGAGCCCCATCCGGACCGTGGGCGGCATGGTCGTCACCGCCACCTACTACAGCGGCGTCCGGGTGCCGGCCACCGAGGTGGTGGGCGAGGTGAACGGCGGCTGGCGGCTGATCACGGCGCAGCTCAACCACGAGCGCATCGGCCTGGCGGCGCTGGGGGGCCGGATGATCCAGCTGTGGGAGAGGGTCCTGGAGTGGGCCAAGGCCAACGGCACCATCGAACTGCCGTGGGTCCGCCAGGAGTTCGCACGCACCCACGCCCGGCTGGAGGCGATGCGGCTGATGAACTGGAAGATGACCGGCGCGGTCGCCCAGGGCACCCTGACCGGGGCCGAGGCCGGGGCGGCAAAGACGTACGGCACCGAGACCCACATCGAGGTACAGCGGAGCCTGACCCAGATCCTGGGAGCGGCGGGACGCATCCGGCCCGAGTCGCCGGGCGCGGTACTGGCCGGACAGGTGGAGCAGCTCTCGCGCCAGGGCATCGTGAACACCTTCGGCGGCGGCGTCAACGAAGTCCTCCGCGACATGGTCGCCACCCAGGGCCTGGGCCTTCCCCGCAAGGGGCGTGGCGCGTGAACGAGGAGTACGAGGAGCAGCTGCGGGCCTTCGTCGGCCGCGAACTGAAGCCGCTCGCCCCGGGCCAGGACCCCGTCAACCGGCCGATGATCCGGCACTGGGCGGAGGCGATGGGGGACGACAACCCGGTGTACGTCGACGATGAGGCGGCCCGCGCCACGGGACGCGCCGGTGTGGTGGCCCCGGCATCGATGGTCCAGGCGTGGACGATGCGGGGCTACGCCGCCACGACGGTGCCGCCAGGTGCGTCCAGCGGGTTCGACGAGCTGGTCGAGCTGCTGGACGCGGGCGGTTACACCTCGGTGGTGGCGACCGACTCCGAGCTGGAGTTCCTGCGTGAACTGGCGCCGGGGGACCACGTCGGCGTGCAGGAGGTGGTGGAGTCGATCTCACCGGAGAAGCGGACCGGGCTCGGTGTCGGACGGTTCGTCACCACCGTGAAGACCTACCGGGACCAGGACGGGCAGCCGGTCGCCACCCAGCGCTGGCGCACCCTGCGGTTCCGTCCGGCGGAGTCGCAGCCGGAGCCGGAGCAGAAGCAGAAGCAGGAACAGGAGGCGGCCGCGGCGCCGCAGCGGGAGCCGGCGGCGCTGCGGCCACGGCCCGCCGTCAACCGGGACAACGCCTTCTGGTTCGAGGCGGCCAAGGGGCACCGCCTGCTGATCCAGCGCTGTTCCTCCTGCGCGACCCTGCGCCATCCGCCAGGGCCCTGCTGCCCGCAGTGCAACTCCCTGGACTGGGACACCGTCGAGGCATCGGGGCGCGGCCACGTCTACAGCTTCACGGTGAACCACCACCCGCGGCATCCGGCCTTCGCGTTCCCGATGGTCGTCGCGGTCGTCGAACTGGCGGAGGGCACCCGGCTCATCACCAACCTGGCCGGCATCGCACCCGAGGACGTGGCCATCGACATGCCCGTCGTCCTTGACTGGCTGGACGCCGACCCCGACCTTTCACTGCCGGTGTTCCGGCCTGTCGCGACGGAGGACCACTAGTGGATTTCTCGCTGGGAGAAGAGCTCGAAGCAGTCCGGGACCTGGCGCGTGAGATCTTCACCGACCGGGCCACCCCCGAGCGGCTGCGGGAGATCGAGACGTCCGGGACCCGTGTCGACGGCAAGCTCTGGGCCGACCTGGCCGCTGCCGGGCTGCTCGGCACCGCCCTGCCCGAGGAGGCCGGCGGAGCCGGACTCGGGACGGCCGCGCTGTGCGTCCTGCTGGAGGAACAGGGGCGGTGTGTGGCACCTGTCCCGATCTGGCCGGCCGTCGTCGCCGCCCTCGCGGTCGACGCGCACGGCTCCGAGCGGCAGCGCGGTGCGCTCCTGCCGGCCGTGGCCGACGGCACGGCCCGGCCGACCCTCGCGCTGGAGGAGTTCGGCCCGGCCGATCCGCTCGCACCGCTGACGACCGCCACGGCCGACGGGGACGACTGGCGGCTCAGCGGAACCAAGGCCGTGGTGCCCTCGCCCGCGGGCGCCGGACAGGTGCTCGTCACCGCCAGTACCGAAGCGGGCACCGGTCTCTTCCTCGTCGCCGCGGACGCCGCCGGGGTCACCTGGGAGCACGCCGAGACCACCAGCCACGACCTTGCCGGGCAGCTCACGCTCGACGGTGCGCTCGCCGAGGCGGTCGGCGCCCCGGGCACAGGAACCGTGGAGTGGACCGTCGAACGCGCCGCCGTCGCGCTGGCCGCCGTACAGGTCGGGGTCGCCGAGGGCGCGCTGCGGCACGCAGCGGGCTATCTGGGCGAGCGCCGGCAGTTCGGCCGTCCGCTGGCCACCTTCCAGGCTGTGCAGCACCAGCTCGCCGACTGCTGGATCGACATCGAGGCGATGCGGGTGACGCTGTGGCAGGCGGTGACCGCGCTCGACGACGGCGAAGGCGCGGCCCGGGCGGCGCTGGTCGCCAAGTGGTGGGCCACCGAGGGCGGGCTGAACGTCGTCCACCGCGTCCAGCACGTGCACGGCGGTATCGGCGTGGACACCGACTATCCGGTGCACCGCCACTTCCTGTGGGGCAAACAGATCTCGACCACTCTGGGCGGGGCCGGCGCCGACCTCTCCCGGCTCGGCGCGCTCCTGGCCCGCGAGGCGGTGGCCTCATGACGGCACCGGTCAGAAGCACACCACCGGCCGCGCGGACGACGTCGGCCACCCGGACGTTCGAAGAGGTGGCCGTGGGCGACAGGCTCCCCGAGCTGTCGATCCCGCTGACCCGCACGCTCATCGTCGCCACCGCGCTCGCGAGCCGCGATTACCAGGACGTGCACCACGACCCCGAACTGGCGCGGCAGCGCGGCTCGAAGGACATCTTCATGAACATCCTGACCAGCAACGGGCTGGTCGACCGTTACATCACGGGATGGGCCGGCCCGGCCGTGGTCGTCAAGGCGATCCGGATCCGGCTCGGCGCGCCCAACTACCCCGGCGACACGATGGTGCTCACTGGCACGGTCACGGCCAGGACCGACGAGGACCGCGGGCTGGAGATTTCGGTGCGCGGCACCAACGGCCTGGGCACCCATGTCTCCGGCACGGTGACCGTGCAACTGCCGAAGGGGGTGGGGACCCGATGACCGTCAGCGCCCTGACCGGTGCCGCCGCCGTGGTGGGTATCGGGGCCACCGAGTTCTCCAAGTCCTCCGGGCGCAGCGAACTCCAACTGGCCTGCGAGGCCGTGCTCGTCGCCCTCGCCGACGCCGGGCTCAAGCCGTCCGACGTCGACGGCCTGGTCACCTTCACCGCCGAGACCAACTCCGAGATCCACCTGGCCCGCAACACCGGTATGGGGGAGCTGACGTTCTTCTCCCGCATCGGCTACGGCGGCGGCGCCGGTTGCGGGACCGTGCAGCAGGCGGCCATGGCCGTCGCCACGGGCGCCGCGGAGGTGGTCGTCTGCTACCGCGCTTTCAACGAGCGCTCCGGCGAACGGTACGGACTCGGCCAGGCCGACCGGCCGATGGACACCACCGCCGACCGCGCCGCGTACGCCTGGATGACCCCGTTCGGACTGAGTACACCCGCCCAGTGGGTCGCCATGTTCGCCCGCCGGTACATGCACGAATACGGTGCCACCAGCGAGGACTTCGGCCGTGTCGCCGTCGTCGACCGCAAGCACGCGGCGAACAATCCCGCCGCCTGGTTCCACGGGCGGCCCATCACCCTGGAGGACCACCAGAACTCGCGCTGGATCGCCGAACCGCTGCGCCTGCTGGACTGCTGCCAGGAGACCGACGGCGGCCAGGCCCTGGTGGTCGTGTCGGCGGAGCGGGCCCGTGACCTGCCCCACCCGCCCGCGATGATCCGCGCCGCGGCCCAGGGGCTGGGAGCCGACCAGCACATGATGACCAGCTACTACCGGCCGACGATCAGCAGCATCCCGGAAATGGGCCTGGTCGGGCGGCAGTTGTACGCGCAGAGCGGCCTCGGGCCCGAGGACATCGACGCCGCGATCCTGTACGACCACTTCACCCCGCTGGTGCTGCCGCAACTGGAGGAGCTCGGCTTCTGCGGCACGGGCGAGGCCAAGGACTTCATCGCGGAGGGGAACCTGGAGATCGGCGGCCGGCTGCCGGTGAACACCCACGGCGGTCAGCTCGGCGAGGCCTATCTGCACGGGATGAACGGCATCGCGGAGGGCGTCCGGCTGGTCCGCGGCACGTCCGTGAACCAGCCCGACGGTGTCGGCAACGTCCTCGTCACCGCGGGGACCGGGGTACCTACCAGCGGACTCGTCCTGGGAGCCGACCGATGACCAAATCCCCGTGGCACGGCCGCGACCTCGGCACCCGTACCGTCTCCTACACCGAACGCGACGCGATCCTGTACGCGCTCGCGGTCGGAGCGCGGGCGAGCGACCTCGACCTCGTGTTCGAGGAACGGCTGCGGGCGTTGCCCACGTTCGCGCTGACGCTGGCGCAGTGGGCTCCCGACGCCCTCGGCGCGCTGGGCGCCTTCGACATCAGGACCGCCGTCCACGGAGCCCAGCGGCTGAAGGTGCTGGCTCCGCTGGCGAGGAGCGGCGAGGTGGCGATGACGGCCCGGGTCGCCGAGGTGTGGGACAAGGGTTCCGCCGCCGTCTTCGACGTCGAGGTGGCGAGCGAGTGCTTCGTGACGACGTGGTCGCTGTTCGCCCCCGGCTGCGGCGGCTTCGGCGGCGACCGGGGTCCCAGCGCCCCGAAACGGCCGGAGAAACCCGCCGACCAGCGGCTGGCCGTGGCCACGCACCCCGACCAGGCCGCGCTCTACCGGCTGCTCGGCGACCGGCACCACATGCACATCGACCCCGAGGCGGCCCGAGCCGCGGGCATGCCCCGGCCGTTCCTGCACGGTCTGTGCACGCTCGCCGCGGTCACCCTTCCCATGGCCGAGACGCTGGGAGCCCACCCGGCCGACGTGGTGGAGCTCGAAGCCCGGTTCGCCGCGCCGGTGTTCCCGGGCGAACGGCTCGACGTCCACGGATGGCAGGACGGCGACGCCGGCCTGCGGTTCGAGACATCGGCACACGAACGTACGGCGATCTCCGGTGGCCGTATCCGTTTCCGTTCCACCCGCCCGACGGGCGGACCCCCGATCCAGGAGGAGGACCACGATGCTTGAGCCCTCGCAGCGCGCCGAAGCCGCAGACCTGTTGTGGGCGGCACAGCGGGACCGGGTACCCGTGGCCCCGCTGACCGAGACGTTCCCCGGCATCGACGTGGTCGACGCCTACGAGATCCAACTGGCGAACATCCGAAGGCAGTTGGCGACCGGGGTCACCGTGAGCGGCCACAAGGTGGGGCTCTCCTCGAAGGTCATGCAGCAGATGATGGGGGTCGACGAGCCGGACTACGGCCACCTGCTCTCGGACATGGTGCTGTCGGAAGAGACCCCCGTGGACACCGGCCGCTACTGCTTCCCCCGGATCGAGGTCGAGATCGGCTACGTACTCGGCGAGAGCCTCCCCGGTGAGGGGTGCACGATCGAGGACGTCCTCGCCGCGACGGAGTACGTCGTCGCGAGCATCGAACTCATCGACAGCCGGATCCAGGACTGGAAGATCGGGCTCGCGGACACCATCGCCGACAACGCCTCCTCGGCGGGGGTGATCCTCGGGGCCGCCCGGGTCGCCCCGCGCGACCTGGACCTCACCGACGTCGGCGCCGTGCTGTACCGGGGCGGCGAGGAGATCGCGCGCGGCAACACCAGCGCGGTGCTCGGAGATCCGACCGAGGCCGTCGCCTGGCTGGCCCGCAAGGTGGCGTCGTTCGGCGTCCGGCTGGAGGCCGGTCACATCGTTCTGCCCGGCTCCTGCACCCGGGCGGTCGACGTGCGGCCCGGGGACGACTTCCGGGCCGAGTTTGCCGGACTGGACTCGGTGTCGGTCCGCTTCGCCTAGCGACGCGGCCCGCACCACTCAGCGGGACACCCCGCCGGGCAGAACTAGAATTCATACTAGTTTCGTGCTCTCGGAATGCAGGTCGCACGAGAGGAATGAGGCAGCATGAGCTCGACGAACAGCCTGGCGGGGCGTACCGCCGTCGTCACCGGCGCCGGCGCCGGCCTGGGCAGGAGCGAGGCGCTGGCGCTCGCGGCCCAGGGCGCCAACGTGGTGGTGAACGACGTGGGGCCGGCCGCCGAGGAGGTCGTCGCGGAGATCAAGGCTCTGGGCCGCGAGGCCGTCGCGGTGACCGGCGACGTCGGCGAATGGTCCATGGGTGACCGTCTGGTGCGGGCCGCGGTGGAGAGCTTCGGCAGCCTGGACATCCTCGTCAACAACGCGGGTGTGCTGCGCGACAAGATGCTCTTCAACCTCACCGAGTCCGACTGGGACGACGTCATCCGCGTCCACCTCAAGGGGCATGCGGCCGTCTCGCGCGCGGCGGCGACGCACTGGCGGGCGGCCGCCAAGGCGGCCGGCGGTCCCGTCTACGGGCGGGTGGTCAACACCTCCTCCGAAGCCTTCCTCTTCGGGGCCCCGGGCCAGCCGAACTACTCCGCGGCGAAGGCCGGCATCACCGCGCTGACCCTGGCCACCGCCCAAGGGCTGTCCCGATACGGCGTGCGCGCCAACGCGATCTGCCCGCGTGCCCGCACCGGAATGACGGCGGGCGTCTTCGGCGCCGGAGCGAACGCCGACGACGGACTGGACATCCTCGCCCCCGAGCGGGTCGGGACGTTCGTGAGCTACCTGGCCTCGCCCGCCGCGGAAGAGATCAACGGGCAGGTGTTCGTCGTCTACGGCGACATGGTGGCCCTGATGGCGGCCCCCACCGTGGAACGGAAGTTCACCGCGGCCGACGGGGCCTTCACCCCGGAGGAGCTCGACTCCCAGCTGACGCCCTACTTCAGCGGGCGCAACCCGTACCACAACTACGCGGCCTTCAGCGTCGCCGAGCTCGACACCACCGGGGTCGAGAACGTGGCAGCCGCGAACTGACGCCTCGCGGGGCACACGAAGCGGGGGCCGTCTCCGGGAAGGAGACGGCC
>NZ_JBHVEE010000120.1:0-29988 GCF_042802415.1 Streptomyces sp. NPDC057486
GCCCGGTCGGCATGCGTTCGCCGACCGGGCCCACCGTCCTGCACCCACAGCGGCCGGGAAGGGGGCGGGCTGCCCCGTCGGACAGCGTCCGTCCCGGAGCCCCGCCGTCTCAGCTGCCCATGTCCTCCCCGAAGTCCCCGGACATCGCAGCCGCCATCCTCAGGTGAGGCGTCGCCTCCTCCTGCCGGCCCTGCCGCTCCAGGGTGCGGCCGAGCATCAGCCGCGCATAGTGCTCCACCGGGTCGCGCTCCAGCACCGCCCGCAGCTCCGTCTCGGCCTTGCCGAGCCGCGCCGAGTGGTAGTAGGCGCGGGCCAGCAGCAGCCGCGGCGCGACCTGCTCCGGCGCTTCCTCGACCAGTCCGCCCAGGATCCGGGCCGCGGTCAGGTACTCCTTGGCCTCGAAGAACATCCGGGCGCGGTCCCAGCGGTCCGCTGCCGTGCCGAACTCGTAATAGGTTTCGTTCACTTGTCCTCCTCGGTCGCGGCCTTCGGCGATCCTTCGGGCCATGCGTCCAATCGTTCGCGCGGCCCACTTTCAGCCTGCACAACACCTCATTATGGTTGAACATTCCACCAAACTTTTGGCGTGGGTACCGACCGCCCGCGCCTGCACGGGAATAGGTTGAGCGCCATGAGCAATCTCGATCGCCAGGCCGCACTCTCCGTCTGCGGCGGCCGGGGCTTCGTCGTCGCCGACCCGGTGCGTGAACTCCTCAACCCGCGTCACGTCCAGCTCGGCGAGTCCACCGAGGTTCGCAGGCTGCTGCCCAATCTCGGCCGCCGGATGGTCGGAGCCTGGGCCTTCGTCGATCACTACGGCCCCGACGACATCGCCGACGAACCCGGGATGCAGGTGCCGCCCCACCCCCACATGGGCCTGCAGACGGTCAGCTGGCTCCACGACGGCGAGGTGCTTCACCGCGACAGTCTGGGGAGCCTGCAGACGATCCGCCCGCGAGAACTGGGACTGATGACCTCCGGCCGGGCGATCAGCCACTCCGAGGAGAGCCCGAAGCCGCACGCTCGCTTCCTGCACGGCGCCCAGCTCTGGGTTGCGCTGCCCGACGCTCACCGCCAGGTCGAGCCGCACTTCCAGCATCACGCCGACCTGCCGACCGTCACCGCCCGCGGCCTCACCGCCACGGTGATCCTCGGCGAGCTGGACGGCGCCACCTCCCCCGGCACCGTCTACACCCCGATCGTCGGCGCCGACATCGCTCTGACCCGTGGCGCCCGGGCGCGCATGCCGCTCGATCCGGACTTCGAGTACGCCGTGCTGTCCATGACCGGCGAGGCGGAGGTCGACGGCGTGCCCCTGCTGCCCGGATCGATGCTCTACCTCGGCTGTGGCCGCACTGAACTCCCGCTGCGCGCCGACTCCGACGCCGGGCTGATGCTCCTCGGGGGCGAGCCCTTCGAGGAGGAGCTCGTCATGTGGTGGAACTTCATCGGGCGGACGCACGAGGACATTGCGAAGGCCCGGGAGGACTGGATGAACAGTTCCCACTTCGGCGAGGTGAAGGGCTACGACGGTGACCGACTGCCCGCCCCCGAACTCCCGCCTGTGGCGCTGAAACCGCGGGGGAGGGTGCGCTGACCTGGGAAAATGTCGAATCCCGGTCCGCCGTTGCCGACCTGCCCATCGAGCGTGGGGCTCGGCGTACAGCTCGGCCAACGGCATGCTGCTGGTCTCCACCGGCGTCACCGCCAACAGCACTGAGGACGGCACCTTCGCCCTGTGGCCGGACACCCGCAACAACGCGCTCACCGTGATCGTGTCAAAGGGCGGCTATCAGCCGGTGACCACCACTGTGAAGCTCAAGAGGGGGAGACCATGACCGGCAACTTCACGCTGAAGAAGCGGCCCTGACCCGGTCCTCCTGATCCCTGACCTTCCGACACGGCGCGCGGGCCGGTCCTCCGGGACCGGCCCGCACTCACGCCCGCGCGGATGCGCTCTTCAGCTCACTGATGGGCCGACGAACGGATCGCGTCGGCCGTGGAGGTGAGCAACTGGCTCCGGTCCGACGCCCCCACCAGCGAAGACCGACGTTTCTGCCATGCCTCCGGACGCGAGGACCACAGCACAGAACGGCTCTTCCCCGACTGTCCCACTTCTCGGCGCTGCTTCGGAGTCCCATCCGACAGCGAGCTCGCAGATCAACCGAACGATGGACAGAACCCGGCGCGTGTATTGCCTAGTCTCTGGACCGAGCGAACCGGGAGCGAAGATCGAAGCGTCGCGCTGGTTCGACGTGATGACGGTGGCGTGGATGGCGTTTGCGATGTTCGTGCTGTATGCCCAGCTCTGGCCGCTGCGGCCGGCGCTCCCAGCGGCCGCCGTGGGAACTGCTGTTGTGGTCGCCCTCAGGGGTGCAGACGGGCGCACCGGCCGTACCACAGGTGGTCGGCCCGGTGATGGGTGCGCTCGCCTCCCTCTTCTGCCAAAGGGGCGCGCCTCCAAGTCGGCCTGAGTGTCTTCGAGTCGGGGCAGCGCGACGCGAGAGCTCGGCGGCTGCCGGGCCGTCGTCTCGGTCGCCGATGCGCGCCACTCCCACCTTGATCAGTGCTGAAGCTGCCCTGCCGCTCCGCCGATCGCAGCGAACACAGAAAGGAATTCACGCAATGAGCAGACGCCGCCAGTTGATCGCCGTAATCGTGGCCGGGATACTCGCTCTCTCGACCGGTGTAGTGGCAACCTATTGGTCAGGAACCACGCCACGGGTCGAGAGAGCCGAAACCGGCAAGGATCTGGACAAGCTGTACGAGGCATCCCCTGGTGAGCCGTGGGAGGAAGGCGGCGAGGAGGGCGAGGAAGGCGAGGGGGAAAACCCCGGAACCGCCGGACAGGTCGCATTCCGCCATCGCGCCTACCCCGGTGACACCATCACCTTGGAGCAGATGAACGGCGCTCGTGCCGCCTATGGCTCGGCCAAGGGCCGGCCGTTCCCGACCGGCAAGGGGCAGAAGGGCACCTGGGTCACGGTGGGGCCAAAGGAAGCGGTCTATCCGTCCTCCCCGCACCGCGACGCGGACGGCTATCTGCCCAACGAGTACGTCGCGGGTGGCCGTACCACCGCAGAGGCGATCAGTCCCACCTGCGTGCCGGGTCACTGCAGGCTGTGGATCGGGGCCGCCGGTGGTGGCGTCTGGCGGACCGAGAACGCGCTCGCCGACGAGCCGAGCTGGAAGTACCTCGGCGGACCGCTGGGCATCAACTCCGTAGGCACGCTGAGCCTCGACCGCAACGACGCCACCGGCAACACGATCTACGTCGGCACCGGCGAGGCCAACACCTGCTCCTCCGGTTGCGTGGCCGGCGTCGGCATCTACAGGTCCACCAACGGTGGCGACACCTGGACCGGACCACTGGGCAAGGCGGAACTCGGCGGCAAGGGCATCAGTCAGATCACGGTCAAGCCGGGCGACCCCCGGACGATGTACGCCGGCACCACCACCGCGATGCGCAGCATTTCGAGCACCTGCTGCTCCGGGATCACCCGTCCGGTGCCCGACGCGGCCAAGTGGGGTCTGTACAAGTCCACCGATGGCGGAGCCACCTGGGCCCTGGTCCACAACGGGTCGGCCGATGTCGCGGACTGCACCGGCAGCCAGGCCGATTACGGCAACCAGGGGGTCTGCTCGCCGCGGGGTGTCCAGGGTGTCGAACTGGACCCCGGCAACCCGGAGATCGTGTACGCGTCCGCATGGTCGCGGGGCATCTGGCGGTCGCCGGACGGCGGCACCACCTGGACGCAGATCAAGCCGTCGCTCAACGCGACGCTCCCCTATACCCGTGCCGCCTTCGACGTGACCCGGCTGCCGAACGGCAAGACCCGGATGTACGTCTACGAGGGCAACATGAGTCAGCCGGCCTCGCGGCTGTTCCGCAGCGATGACGTGGCCACCGGCACCCCTGCCTTCTCCGATCTGGCCACCTCCGACACCACCAAGCCCGGGTACGCCTTCTTCAGCCTCTGCACCCAGACGTGCTGGTACGACATCGTCGTCCACACCCCCGAGGGGCATCCGGACATGGTCTACGTCGGCGGTTCCTACTCCTACGGTGACCAGATCGCCAACAAGAAGGCGGTGATCCTGTCCACCGACGCCGGGGAGACCGGCACCGACATGACGATGGACGGCACCGACCGGCTGCATCCGAACGGCCTGCACCCGGATCAGCAGGCCCTGGTGACCAACCCCAAGAACCCGTTCCAGTTCTTTTCGGCCAGTGACGGCGGCGTGGTGCGCTCCAGCGGCACGTTCGTCGACCGCTCGGCGTGGTGCGACGACCCTCGCCGGAAGCTGAGCGAGAGAAGCAAGCCCCGCTGCTTGCAGATGCTCTCCCGCATCCCGGCTGAGCTGCAAAGCCTCAACAAGGGACTGAGCACACTGCAGTTCAACAGCCTGTCGGTCAGCCCGCACAACAGCAACGTGCTGCAGGGCGGGACGCAGGACAACGGCACCTGGCAGACCGACGGCAGCCCGACCCTGTGGCAGAACACCGCGATCGGCGACGGCGGCCAGTCGGGCTTCGACGTCGGCCGACCGGAGTTCCGCTTCCACACCTTCTCCGGCACGACCGTGGAGGTGAACTTCAACAACGGGAACAACGACGACTGGATCTGGGCCACCTACGGGATCGACGGAAAGGCCTTCACCGAGTTCTACGCGCCGATGCTCAGCGACCCGAAGGTCAGCGGCACGATATTCGCCGGCGCCGGCCGGTCGGTCTACCGGACCAAGACGTTCGGGCTCGGTGACCGGACGGTCGAGGAGGCCAGTAAGGTCTGCAACTCCAGGACCCGCGACCGTCAGACGAAGTGCGGCGACTGGGTCGAACTCGGGTCCAAGCCGCTCAACGACGCTGTCTGGGGCGACCGGAAGGGGGGCGGGGTGGCAGCCATCGAGCGCACCACCGCCGACACCGGCACCGCCTGGGCGGCGACGACCACCGGCCGGGTTTTCGTCTCCCGCAACATCGACGCGGAACCGGCGGCCGCGGTCTCCTGGACCCGGATCGACGACAACCCGGTGGCCCCGAACCGGTTCATCAGCAGCATCGACGTCGACCCCGCCGACGGAAACCACGCCTGGATCTCCTACAGCGGCTTCAACTCGGCCACGCCGGACACCGCAGGGCACGTGTTCGAGGTCCGGTTCGACCCGGAGACCGGCAAGGCCAGCTGGACCGACCGCTCGTACGACTTCGGTGACCAGCCGATCAACGACCTGGTGCGTGACGACACCTCCGGTGACCTCTACGCGGCGACCGACTTCGGCGTGCTGCGGCTCGTGGCCGGGACCAAGACGTGGACTCAGGGTGCTCCAGGAATGCCCAACGTCGAGGTGGCGGGCCTGACCATCGCGCCGGGCAAGCCGATCCTGTACGCCGCGACGCACGGGCTCGGAGCCTGGCGGCTCAACCTCGGCTCCGAATGACAGCGGAGAAACGCCGGGCGAGGCGCCGCACCCGCGGCCCCTCGCCCGGCCCCTCGGCGCTCGATCGGCTGGCTGCCGCGGGGATCAAGTCAGTCGTCGGCGCCCGTCACCACGTGAGACATCCCCTTGCCCATTACCGGAGATCTTCCGGGAAATAGGCTGCGCAGCAATCAGCTTGCTCGATTCCGATGCTCGTTGGTTCGATTCTTTGCGGAAATTCGACCGACGCCGTCCTGGATGCGGCACTTGATATTTCCCTCGATTCCATACCGGTCAACCCTATTGCGTTCCTGTCCCGGAATTCTCGCGGTCGCTCGGGTGGCGCTCCATCACGACTGACCAGCATTGCCAGGGTGAGGTGGCGTCTCCCCGCCGTTCGTTCCGCCCGCTGCCGTGGCGGGTTTGCGGCATGGAGGAAATCCGCCACGGTCAATCGGTTGCTTGATCCGTGACTAACCCTCAGCATCTGTTCGATGCGGCAAGGAAATGCTTTGCCGCGACGAGTAGGAGGAATTCGTGCATCCCCCGCCATTTTCACGGCGAATACGAAAGAACGGCATCTCAGGAGGCCTGGCGATGAGACGCTCGGGACAACGGCTCGCCATCGCGGTTGTCGGCATCACCGTCCTCGGGATGGCCGTGCCGACAGCCTCGGCGAGTGCCGCCGCCACGGCCCCGGCTCCGTCTTCCGCTACCGCCAACCTGCCCGCGTCGGCCCGCGACAACCTTCTGAAGGCTGCCGCCCGAACCCAGGCAAGCCTGCAGCTGACGCTGGTGACCGGTGACAAGGTGACGATCGGTGTCGGCAAGGACCGGAAGCCCTTCGCCCGCTCGATCGAGCCCGCGACGCGGGCCGGGCATGAGTCGGTTGTCTTCCAGACCGTCACCAGGGACGGCCAGGACTACGTCGTACCGGACGACGCGTTGCCGCTGCTGCGTGCCGACCTGCTGGACTGGGAGCTGTTCAACCTCGCCAAGCTGGCCGATTGGGCGACTGAGGGCAAGACCGGTGAGGTCCCGGTGATCGAGACGTTCACCGCCAGGACCAACGCCCGGACGGCGGCGACTCCCGCCGGCACCTCCGCCAAGAGAGTCCTGTCGAGCATCAACGGCCGCTCTTTGAGCGTCAAGGACAATGGCCAGTGGTGGCGGGAGGTGCGCAAGAAGAACCCCGGCAAGTCCGTCTCCGCCGCCAAGGCAGCTGGCCCGCTGGACGGGGTGAAGAAGGTGTGGCTGAACGAGCTGACGAAACTTCAGCTCGACCAGTCCGTGCCGCAGATCGGCGCGCCCACCGCCTGGAGCCACGGCTACGACGGTTCGAACGTCAAGGTTGCGGTGCTGGACAGCGGCATCGACGCCACCCACCCCGACTTCGCCGGGCAGATCACCGAGGCGGTCGACTTCACCGGCAGCCCCAAGGGTCCGGTGGACGAACACGGACACGGCACCCATGTGGCGTCCACGATCGCGGGTACCGGTGCGGCCTCCGGCGGGCGGCTGCGCGGTGTGGCACCCGGTGCGAAGCTCGAGATCGGCAGGATCTGCGACGCCGAAGGAAAGTGCCCCGGCGATGCGATCGTCGCCGGTATGGAGTGGGCTGCCAAGTCCGGTGCCCGCGTGGTGAACATGAGCATCGGTGGCCAGCCCACCGACGGAACGGACCCGCTGAGCAAGTCGGTCAACCAGCTCAGCCGCACCTACGGCACCCTGTTCGTCATCGCCGCGGGCAACAACGGCCCGGGCTCCTCGACGGTCGGGTCGCCGGGTTCCGCCGACGAGGCACTGACCGTCGCGGCCGTGGACAAGAGCGACAAGATGGCCCCCTTCTCCAGCCGCGGACCTCGCATTGGGGACGGCGGGGCCAAGCCGGACATCGCGGCTCCGGGCGTCGCCATCGTCGCGGCCCGTGCCAAGGGCACCGGGATGGGCAAGCCCGTGGACGACTCCTACACGTCCGCCAGCGGCACCTCCATGGCCACCCCCCCACACGACCGGCGCCGCGGCGATCATCGCCCAGCAGCACCCGGAGTTCACCGGGCGGCAGATCAAGGCGCTGCTGATGGCCACCGCCAAGGACCTCGGACACGACCTGTACGAGCAGGGCGCCGGCCGGGTGGACCTGGTCAAGGCGATCGACCCGAAGATCATCCCGGACGGGAACCTGAACTTCGGCCGGGCCGCATACCCGCACGCGCCGGTGTCGAGGACGGTCACCTACAGCAACTTCACCGCCGAGCCGATCACCCTCACGCTGTCCGCCGGGACCACCTCCTCGGGCAAGCCCGCACCGGCGGGGCTGTTCACGCTCAGCGCCGACCATGTGACCGTGCCCGCCAAGGGCTCGGCCGACGTGACGGTGACCATGGACGGCAGGGTGCTGGACAGCGCCGGGCAGTACGGCAGATACACCGGCACGCTGATCGCCGACGACAGCGCGGGGAAGCAGCTGGGATCGTCACGGATCTCGGCGTTCCTGGAGCCGGTCCGCCACGACCTGACCATCAAGGTCATTCCCCCGACCGGCGCCACCGACCTCTCCTTTGGCAACGCGCTGATCGTCCCGGTGAACGAGGACAAGCTGAACCTGTACGAACACCCGGTGACGGTACCGGGCGGCGAGACGACCAAGGCACGGGTCTTCGCCGGCACTGTCGCGGCAGCCATGGCGGTGACGTGGCGGGACGCGGCCGGTGAACTGCAGAAGGCCGCTCCGATGGCAACGCAGGTGGAGGTCACCGGGGCGACCACCGTGGAGCTGGACCTGCGCAAGGTCAAGCCGGTCAGGGTGAATACCCCGGAGCCGACCGAGACCTACCGCGCGGCCTTCCAGATCCAGCGGACCTCTGTGGACGGCAATTGGGGGATCAACGCGCGGCTGGCCACCGACTACGGTCCCGATGAGCCGCACTGGTGGGTACTGCCGACCGGTGAGGTGAGCCTCGGCACGCTCGCCTTCAACAGCCAGCATGTCCTGGTACCGCCGTCCGTGACGATGAAGGTCACGGGCAACGGTGACTCCTTCGACCTGGGCGCCCGCTACCCGACGCCCGACGCCACCATCTTCGGCGGTGGCCAGCAATGGACGGAGAACGGGCAGACCGTGACCCGCCTCGTGCGGCCGACGATCCCCCGACTGCCCACCAACGGGCACAAGCCCGTCGTCTACGCAGGCACCGGTACGGCCGAGGAACTGGCCAAGGTCGACGTGACGGGCGCGCTGGTGCTGCTGAGGCCGACCGACATCTGCACGACGACCTGCGACGTCACCACACTGCGCAAGCGAGTGGCGGCGGCCGGCGCCGCGGGCGCGGCCGGGGTGCTGGTGGCCGGCGAAACCGACCGGATCACCCTGCCGACGTACGAGCCCGGGACCTACAAGTGCGCCAACGGTCCGGACAGCTGCCCGCCCGTCGAGCCGTACGCGGCACTGCCGATCATGACCGTGTCGCCGGCCGCGGCCGCCACGCTGATCCAGCGGATCGGGGGCGGGGCCGAGGACGGCGTCCAGGTCGTCCTCGGCGGCAACAGCGAGGTGTCGAAGGCCTACGCGCTGGCGTTCACCACCACCGGACGGGTTCCCGGCAACCTGCCGCGCCAGGTGCTGCCCTCGGATCTCGACCGTGTCCAGCACCGCATTCACGCTGACCGGCCTGGCGCGGTTCCCTACTTCAGCTGGAGCCGGACGACCACATCCGGCCCGGTGGCAGAGGACATGAACCTGCCCAAGCCGGCCAGCCAACGGCAGCTCACCACGCTGGTCGGGCCGCGGGACGACAACGCGATCGACCAGTTCGAGCTGTCCATCAGGGATTACGTCGCGCCGTCCCTGGCGGGCTCTCAGGGCCCGGGCGAAGCCCAGGACCTGGCGCTCGACGGAGACAACACGATCGACTGGAACGCGGGTCCGTCCCTTCCCGGAGCGGTGCCACAGGCCCGCACCAAGTCGGGCGTCACGATAAGCACCGGCCTGCCGTGCGCGGGCTGCCGGGACGCCGACCAGTTCTGGCCGAACCTGTACACCACCAACAGCGCCGGTGGCCGCAAGGCCTTGGTCGGCATCGTCAACGACCAGTTCGGCGTCACCCAGTTGCTCTGGGGACTGCAGACCTGCGCGCCCCCCGCCTGCGATGTGAGCCTCTTCAACGAGGCCGGCGACGAAGTTGCGAAGAAGTTTGTTCCGGCGACTGTCTACATCGGGCTCGGTGAGCCCGGCAGCGCGTCGGACATGGTCTCGGGGGGACAGCGGTGATGACCGACGTGAGTAAGGAGAATATTCCGATGAGCGGTGCGCCATCACGGTGGCGCCGGACGGCGAACCTGGCGGCAGTGGCGGCCGCCGCGCTGATCGCGCTGACAGGATGCTCCGTCAGCGCTGACGTCGTCGCCTACGACCTGCCGGCGGAATCGGCCCGCTATTCGTTCCAGGCGCAGACCAACGGGACCAAGACCGTGTGGGAGTACACCTCCGACCGGCCGACCAAGTCCGACGCACCGCAGTCGCAGCCCTGCGTCGGCGACATCATCCAGAAGAAGCCCGGTCTTCCGTGCCGGCCCGAGCCGCTGATCTTCCTGAAGTACGACCTGGGCCTGGACCTGGACAACACCGCCAAGGTCGACGGTGTTCACCACATCACGGTCATCGGCTATTACCAGGAGCGGCTCAGCACCCCGCCGACCGTGACCGAGTTGCGGGCGGAGGCCAGCTTCGACGGCGGCAAGACCTGGCAGCCGGCGAGCGTCAAGGCCAGTGGGAAGAACACCTTCAGCGTGGACATCAACCACCCGAAGCGCGACGAGGCCTCCTCAGGGGTCGGGCTGCGGATCAGCGCGACCGACAGTGCGAAGAACACCGTCAAGCAGACCATCCCCAAGGCGTACCGACTGCGCTGAGGTGAACCGATGAAACGGTGAAGCGGCCCCCAGGGCCACGGCCGGGGCGGGACATGGGTCCCGGTCCCGGCCGTCTCGCCCGGCTCTATGCCGGGGCCGATACACAGGCCAAGGAGCACACATGCTGTCAGACGTGCTGGGACTGACCCCCGCGGAGTCGGAGACCTACTGCACGCTCATCGCGGTAGCCTCTGCCACTCCCGCCGAACTTGCCGAGTCCGTCAACTGCGACACCCGCCAGGTCGTGCGCATCCTCGGCATGCTCGAAGGCCGGGGTCTCGCCACGCGCAGCCTCGGGGACACCGCGCGGTTCGTGGCCTCCCCACCGGCGGCGGCGCTGCGGGCGCTCCTGGTGAAGCGACAGAACGAGCTCAAGCTTGCGGAACTCGAACTCGACTCCCTCGACGAAATCTACCGCGCGGCCGCCCTCGGGCGCGGCGCCGCGGACGTCGTCGATGTCATCCGCGGCACCGAGGCCATCCGCGAGCGCATCGGGCAAATACAGCTCGGCGCACAGAAAGAGGTCATGAACTTCGTCAAGGCGCCCGTCTTTTCGGCCGGCAACATGACTGACGGCGCGGTCATCGCGCGCGGCGTCCGTTACCGCGTGATACTCGAACGCGCGCTGCTCTACGAGAAAGCCCTGTCGTTCGACGAGATCGTCCAGGCACGCGCCAAAGGAGAGGAGTTCCGCACCGCCGAGACCGTGCCACTGAAACTCTTCATCGTGGACCGCGAGTTCGCCCTCGTTCCCCTCCTCGGTTCGGCCAGTGCAGTAAAGCCGGCAGCCCTGCTCGTGCATGCGAGCACCCTGCTTGATGCGCTGATAGCACTCTTCGAGTCCGAATGGGAGAAAGCGACTGAGTTTGCCACCTCCGCAGGCGCCCTGCACAACGCGCCGGCCATCGACGACCTGGACGCACAAATCCTCAGCCTGTCACTGACCGGCCTCGCCGACAAAGCGATCGCCGCCCAACTGAACAGCTCCCTGCGCACAGTGCAGCGCCGGGTCCGGAATCTGATGGACATCGCGAAGGTGCAGAATCGCGTGCAACTTGGCTACCGGGCGGCACGGCTGGGCTGGCTCGAAACCGAGCCGGCCGACAACGGGACCACATGAACCCTGGTGGACAGGAGTTGCCCTGCACAGGCGCCGCGGCCGGTGGTTCCGCCACCGACCGCGGCTGCTCACCGGGTCAGAATCAGTGAGGCAGGGCACCCGGGTCGGTCGCCCAGCCGGTGTCGGCCCGGTCGCTCACCTCGAACGACAGGGAGCCGCCACGGCGCACGAGCGAACCGTCCACCCAGGAGGACCCGTGCTTCGCACCGTCGAGGCTCACCGAGTCCACGTACAGGTTGGCACGGGACGCCTGGGGTGCGTCGATCGTGATCTCCTCCCGGTCCCCGGCGCCCGCGATGACGGCGTGCGGGAAGACCGGAGTGCCCAGCAGCAGGTCGGCCGAGCCCGGCGCCTTCGGGTAGATGCCGAGCGCCGCGAAGACGTACCACGCCGACATGGTGCCGAGGTCGTCGTTGCCGGGGAGGCCGGCCGGACCCGTCCCGTACACGCTGTCGAGGATCTGGCGGACGGTCTCCTGGGTCTTCCACGGCTTGCCGAGCGCGTTGTAGAGCCAGGGAGCATGGATGCCCGGCTCGTTGGTGGGGTCGTAGCGCAGCGCGTCGCCGCCGCGGACGGACCAGGAGCCGTCGGGCTTGTGGAAGAAGTCGTCCAGGCGGGCCGCTGTCCTGTCGTGTCCGCCCATGGCGGTGGCGAGCCCCTGGACGTCCTGCGGCACCATCCACAGATAGGTGGCGGCGCTGCCCTGGGCGAAGCCGAGATCGGAGGCGGGGTTGAACGGGGTCACCCAGGAACCGTCGGCGTTGCGGGCCTGGATGTAGCCGGCAGTCGGGGTGGCAGCGGGGTTGAACACGTTCCGCCAGTAGGCGCCGCGCTCGCTCAGCGTCTTGTACTCCTCGTCGCGGCCCAGCTGCTTGGCCCACTGTGCGAGAGCCGCGTCGGCGACGGAGTCCTCGAGCGTCTCGGCGGCGCCGCCCCAGCAGTGGCACTGATCCTGCGCGGCGTAGCCGGACTTCATGTACTGGGCGAGGTTGGGACGGTTGCCCTCGCACTGGCCCGGGCAGCCCGCATTCGACAGCCCGGAGGGGTGCGGCACGGTGGCTTGGCGGTACAGGGAGTCGAAAGCGCCCTGGACGTCGAAGTTGTGCACGCCCATGGCGTAGAACGTCGCCAGGGTTGCCGCCGTGGGGTCCCCGGTCATCACGTGGGTGGCGCCGCTGATGTGCACCCAGCGGTCCCAGACCCCGTCGTTCTGCTGCGCGAAGTTGTACAGCGACTGGGCGAAGTCGCCCGCGACGCGCGGTTCGAGCAGGGCGAGCAGCTGCACCTGGGCCCGGTACTGGTCCCAGCCGGAGAAGTTGCTGTACTGCGCCTTCTGGCCGCGGGCGAGTGAATGGACCTTGCGGTCCATGCCCGCATAGGTGCCGTCGCGGTCGCTGATCAGGTTGGGCTGCTGCAGGGAGTGGTAGAGGGCGGTGTAGAAAGCGGTACGGCGGCTCTCGTCGCCTCCGTTGATCTTGATCGCCTTCAGCTGCCGGTCCCAGGCACCCTTCCCGGCCTTCGCCACGTCCGCGACGTCCGCGGTCGGGGCGATCTCACCGCGCAGGTTCGCCTCCGCACCGGCCAGGGAGACGTACGAGATCCCGACGCGCATCTTGACATCGTTGTCGGTGGACGGGTCGAAGGATACGTATCCGCCGGAGCCCCGGCCTGCCCGGTCGGCGCCGGTCAGGTAGCCCTCGCCACCGTCGGCGCTGGTGGACCCGGGGGCGAGCCGGCCGTCGTGCCAGGTGCCCACGCTGGAGAAGCTGCGATCGAAGGCGGCGGTGAAGTACAGGCGGTAGTAGCTCTTGCGGTTGTTGTTGGGCGTGCCGCCGTTGCCGCGCCTGCCGCAGAACGCGCCGGTCTCCACCCAGCCGGTGACCTTGTTGTGCGCGGTGTCGATGTCGACGTGGGCGTCCTCGCTGCCGTTCAGGGAGTTGGAGACCCGGAACAGCAGGTTGGCGGGCTTGTCCTTGGGGAAGGCGAAGTCGGCCACGCCGGCTCGCTCGCTGACCGCCAGGTCGCTCGTGACACCGGAGTCGAGGCCTACCCGGTATCGGCCCGGCTCGGCCTTCTCGTCGGCGTGCGAGAAGTTCGCCGCGTACTTCACGTCCTTGGTGTCGGCGGTGGGTGAGGTGTCCACATTGCCGGCGAACGGCATGATCGGCACGTCACCGGCCGCTCCCGGGTGGCACCCCGCGCCGTTGACGTGAGTGAGGGAGAAGCCCCGCAGACGGGTGGTGTTGTAGGAGTACCCGTTGGCGGCTGCGGTGTTGGTCTGGTCGCCCGCGGTGCTGGTGGGCGACCAGGCGATCATCCCGAACGGCACATTGGCGCCGGGGTAGGTGTTGCCGCCGTTGCTGGTGCCGATGAGCGGGTCCACATACTCAACGGGGTGAGGGGCCGGGGCCGCCGCGGCGGAGTCGGCGATCGCTGCGGGACTTCCGAGGATCGGGAAGAGCAGCCCGGCCGAGATCACGGCGACGCCGACGGCCGTGGCCGGACGGCGGTCCCGTGTTCTCCGGAACGTTTGCATGATGAAGCACTTTCCTTTCGTGGGTACTTCGCATTTCCGGGCTTCCCCTGTGGAGTGCAACGCCCGGAACAGGCGAGAAGGTAGGAACACCGCGCAGGCGTGACGAGGACACTCTCGTGACCTCGGATGAATTCCTCGTGAACCGTGGCATGTCGAGGTGCGAGAGCCTCTGCTGCGCCGCCCGGCGGGGTCTCAGGCGGGAGTGCCGCCGTCGAACAGCCCCTCCCCGGCCGGGCCGCCTCGGCCCGGCCGGGGAACTGGGGGTTGATGAGTCCGTGATCGCCCTTTCACAGGGCTTCTCTGCTGGCAGCCCGTGTCCTCACTGCCGCCGGCGTAGCCGGGCAGGAGGCAGCGTGGACGAGGCCACGGTCGGCCTCGAACTGTTCAGTGGCCGCGCCGGTGGAGTTCCAGGTCGGCGACCACAGGGCGGTGGTCGGACGCCTCCGTCGCGACTTCCTGGGCACCGACCACGGTGATGTCAGGAGAGACGGTCACGAAGTCGATGCGCTTGAACGGGTTGACCGCCGGGTACGTCCAGCCGCCGTCCGGCGCGGTGTCCCGCAGCTTCTGCCACAGCGGCGCCAACTCAGGGGCCCTCGCCTCGGCGTTGAAGTCACCGACCAGAACCTTCGGGCCATGGTCGGCCGCAAGTACATCGAGCATGTCAGCCACTTGGGCCTTGCGGACCGACGGGTTGCCCCGGTAGTCCAGGTGCGTGTCGTAGACGTGCACGTGCGAGCCATTGACGTTGACCGTCACCTCGGCGAAGCCGGGCGCCGGGGCCGGCACCGGATTGGGCGTCTGAGTGGAGAGCCGGGTGATGTCGTGGTTCTCGGCCTCGAGTATCGGGTAGCGGCTCAGCACGGCGACGCCGTACTGCGGCCGGTCCCCGCCCTGGGTGGCCGGGTCCATGTCGTAGATCGGTGCGAAGAACACCTGCATGTCCAACTTGCCGGCCAGCGAACGGGCCTCGTCCACGAAATTGCTACGGGCACCCCAGTGCACGTCGACCTCCTGGAGGCCGACCACGTCGGCGTGCAGACCGCGGATCGCCTCGGCGGTGCGGTCGAGGTCGAAGACGTCGTCCTCGCCGGCCCCGGCGTGGATGTTGTAGGTCGCCACCCGCAGCGGCACCGCAGGGGCCTGCGACCCGGGGACGTCGGCGTCCGCGGCGGTCGCCGGTGCCACCGCGGCCAGCACGGCAGCGGCGGCGAGCACGGCAGCGGCGGCACGGCTGCCGCGGACAGGACGTCGGAAATTGAGCTTCATGTCTTCTCCGGATCAGGTTGTGGTGAGGCCGGCACCGAACGGGAACAGGGGCGTTCCCGGACGGGCGGGATCGGGGATGGTCACGGGCAGGTGTCCGGCGGGCTGGATCGCTCCGGCCAGCACCCCGGCGAGGGAGCGCATCGCCACGTCGTTGAACGCATAGGTGGTGAGGTAGGTGGGCGCCTCGGGAAAACACATCACGTCGTACGGATCGCGCACGGCCACCGCGATGACCCGAGCGCCGGATGCCAACAGCGCAGCGACCAGCTGCTGCTGGCCGGGATCGCCGGCCGCGCGGTTGGTGAGCACCACTGTGGTGCCGTGCGACCGCGCGGCCGCGACGGCGGCATCGATACGTGCCCGGGACGGCTTAGCCCCGGTGCTCAGGACGTCCACCGTCAGGCCCCGGTCGGTGAACGCCCGGCCCAGGGCGGCGGTGGTCGTCGGCTCCGCAGGGTCGTCCCATCCGGTGACGAGCACCCGGTCCGCCGGTCGGAGCGGGAGCGCACCCGCCTCGTCGCGCAGCAACGTCGTGGTGCGGTTGGTGATCCGCTGTGCGACGGCCAGGTGATCCGGTGTGCCGACCGTGTCTGCGACGTCTGCGGTGCCGACGAAGGGCGAGCGGACGATTCCGCGGCGCCACTTCAGCCGCAGCACCCGGGCCACCGACTCCTCGATGCGGTGCTCGGTCAGCTCACCGCTGCGGACCGCAGCGAGGACCGCCTCATAGGCGACCCGCATCACCGGCGGGTTGACCAGCATGTCGGCGCCCGCCTTCAGCGCGAGCACCGGTACCCGCTCGTCGCCGTACTTCTGCCGCACGCCGGCCATTCCGAGCGAGTCGGTCACCACGACGCCGTCGAAACCGAGCTCCTCGCGCAGCAGCCCGGTGAGGATCGGGTGGGACAGGGTGGCGGGATCGCCGGACGGGTCGAGCGCGGGCACGACGATGTGAGCGGTCATCACCACATCGGCGCCCGCGGCGATGGCGGCCCTGAACGGAGGCAGGTCGATCCGGTCCAGCTCCGCACGGGAGTGGCTGATGACCGGCAGTCCGCTGTGACTGTCGACCGCCGTGTCGCCGTGGCCGGGGAAGTGCTTGACGGTCGCGGCCACACCGGCGGCCTGGTAGGCGCGCACCTGCGCGGCCACCATCTCGGCGGCCAGCTCGGGGGATTCGCCGAAGGAGCGCACTCCGATCACCGGGTTGGCCGGGTTGACGTTGACGTCGGCCACCGGCGCCAGGTTCTGGTTGACGCCGACGGACCGCAACTCCTGCCCGGTGATGCCGGCAGCGGTGCCCGCGTCGGCGACGCCGCGCCCGGCTGCCAGGGCCATGTTGCCGGGGAACTGGGTGGCCGGCGGCCCCAGCCGCACCACCGCACCCTGCTCCTGGTCGATGCTCAGCAGCAACGGCACTCGCGAGGGCTGTTCGAGGGCCGCCCGCTGGATGCCGTTGGAGAGTCCGGCTACCTGCTCGGGCGCACGGGTGTTGCCGGCATAGGCGAAGTACACGAAGCCACCGAGGTGGTAGCGGGCCACGGCCTGTGCCGCATTGTCCACCCCGAGGAAGGACTGGTTCGTGTGGACCGCGTCCGGGTCGGTGGTGTCCGCGGACTCGCCGTACACGCGGGTGGTGAACAGCTGGCCGACCTTCTCCTCCAGCGTCATCCGGCGGAGCGTGGAGTTCACCCAACCGGTCTCGGCGGCAGGGGTCGGTGGCGCGGTGGCGGCCATGGCGCGCGGCGCGTTCAGCGCGACCGCGGTTGCCGCAGTGACGCCGGCCGCGAGGATCGCTCGACGGCTGACGGAATGTTCGGGAATTGGCATGCAGCGCTCCCCAGGTATGGAACCAGAACCACTTCACGAAGGCGGAGTGACAACGAGCCGAGAAATTAGGGAACGTCGGTGAATCACTGACTGTGAATCATCGACGCGCGTATGACCGACTGATGACATCCACATATCCCGGACCCCGGGTCCGGAGGTCCGTTCGGAAAGTGGTCCGGTCCAGGGGTGGGCTATCGCACTACCGCTGACCTCCGCGTTTCGGTTCGCTGACTCGGCTGAGGCCGGGAGACCATCTGCTTACCGGTCAACGGGCTCGTCCGGTCGAGCAGGGGGTCCGGAACGCGTCTGCACCGGGCAATTCGGTGATGGTTCATCGGGGAATCCTGTTGAGTGGATGGCGTAATTCGCCATGTCATAAATCCGCCACCCGTTTCCTCTTGCAGCGGTTGTGGGCTGCTGTGTCAAATGAGGGACCGGCAGATGAATGCCTTCCGCTGTCGACGAGAATGCAGCGCATGGGTCGACCTCAGGACAGCCCTTGCGGGGAGTCACAGGTTTCCCATGTGAGGCAAGGGGGGACCAGCCGCACGGCTGGTCCCCGCTGAAGGCGGCCCTGGCCGTCATGGGGGCGGGCTTGTCCGGCCGGCGGTGGTGTCTCACCCGTACGGTGTCGGCCGCCGGGCCCCGCTGACCTACCCGGTCCGTCACGTCGGCGGTCGCGCAGATGCCGTCGCCGTTGCTTTCTCCGTCGATGGCCGGGAACTGACGTCGGCTCCGTGCGCCGTCACTGTGTCCCGGTAGCAACCTGTCGGTCATCCCCGACCCGGCGACCCACCGGAGCACCATGGACACCGAGCACCCGGGGTGGTTCCCGCTGTCCGCAGCGACGAGCACCGACGCAACTCGGTGGCGTTCGGCGTGGAGATCAGGAAGGCTCGCGCGCATGATCTCGGTATTGCAGAACATAGCGATTGACTGTGCGGATGCCTACGAGCTGGCCCGGTTCTGGAGCAGTGTGACTGGTCGTCCGCAGCATCCGGAGGACAGGCCGGGTGCCCGGGAGACTCAGGTGCTGCTGGCGGAGGGCCCGGTGCTGCACTTCAACCAGGTGCCCGAGGCCAAGACGATCAAGAACCGGATCCATCTGTGCTTGCGCCCTGATACGTCGCGTGATCAGGAGGCGGACCGGCTGCTGGGCCTCGGTGCCACCTTTGTCGCCGATCATCGGAATCCCGATGGTTCAGGCTGGGTGATCCTTGCTGATCCCGAAGGCAACGAATTCTGCGTTCTGCGCAGTGAGTCCGACCGAGCCACCATGACTTCCTGACGCTCACGCGCCGTCCTGGCCGGTGTCGAAGGGAATGCCTTGTCCGCGCGGCCTTCGGGCGCCCGGGTGCGGGGCCGGGCCCGCACCCGGGCGAGGCATCAGGATGCGACTGGGAAGCGGTCCCGGGATCGAAGTCCGCTCTCTGTCGCTACCCGCCGAGGTGGTAGACGCGCATCGCGTTCAGGCGGAAGAGGGCGTCCTTCTCGACCGGGCTGAGCGAGTCGGTGAGCCGGTCCGTGATGCGCACGACCTCGCTGTAGCCGGCTTCCAGCGTCGATACCGGCCAGTCGGAGCCGAAAAGCAGACGCTGGGCGCCGAATGCCTCCAGTGCGGTCTCGACGTAGGGCTGGAGGTCCTCGATCCGCCAACTGCCGGGGACGGCTTCGGTGAGCAGGCCGGAGAGCTTGCACACGGTGTTGGGCAGCGCGGCGAACTGCCGGAGGTCGTCCGACCAGGGATCGAGCGCGCCGGTGGCGATGGGGGGCTTGCCCAGGTGGTCGAGGACGAAGGTCAGCCCGGGCAGGCCGGCCGCCGCGGCGACGGCGGCGGGCAGTTGGTGCGGCTTGACGAGGAGGTCGTAGGCGAGACCGGAAGCAGCGACGGCGAGCAGACCGCGCCGGACGTCCGGGCGCAGCAGCCAGTGCGGGTCCGGCTCCTCCTGAACCTGGTGCCGGATACCCACCAGCCTGTCCCCGCCCGGCTGTTCGCGGAGCCTGTCGAGGGCGTCGGCGACGTCCGGGGCGGTGAGATCGATCCAGCCGACCACCCCGGCGACGAGTCCGCCCTCGGTGGCCAGGGCCAGCAGCTCGGGGGTCTCCTCCGGCACGGTGACGGTCTGCACCACGACGGTGGCGGTCACCCCGGCGGCGCGGGCCTCGGGCTCGAGGTCGGCGACCGCGAAGGACCGGTTCAGCGGGGCGAGTTCCTCGCCCGTGATCCAGCCCTGCGGCCGGACCTTCAGGTCCCAGACATGGTGGTGTGCGTCGATGATCCGGCGGGCGGTCACATTTCCTCCGTGGTGACGGTGATGAGGTCCAGAGTGCGGGGACCGTGGATGCCGTCCACGTCGGTCACCTGCAACATGTCGATGAGGAACCCGGTGAGTTCGTGGACCCGCGGGACCAGATCGGAGACCTCGTACCGGAGCGCGGCGTCGCCGTATTCCTCGGCCGGCGTCGAGAGGTTCTCCCTCACCATTGCGGCGCAGGAGGCGGACGGGGCGACGACGGCGTCGTAGTGCCGGAAGATCCGCGCGAACCGGGCGACCAGCGGCACGGCGTCCGAGAGGTAGCCGGTGTTGAAGTGCATCTGGCCGCAGCAGGTCTGCTCCAGCGGGAACTCCACCGTGTGGCCCAGCCGTTCGAGCAGGCTGGCGACGGCTCGGCCGGTTCCGGGGAAGAGCGTGTCGTCGAAACAGGTGACGAACAGCGCTATTCGCATGGCGGCTGGTCTCTTCGCGGGAAGGGCAGGTGGTCGGGCAGCAGGCCGGCGGTCCGCAGCTCCTGCCAGAGCGCGTCCGGGATGTCCAGGCTGAGCAGCCGGGCGGCGTCGGCGACCTCCTCGGCCGACCGGGCTCCGATCAGCACGCCGGCGACGGCCTGCGGGGCGAGGGCGAATCGGACCGCCGCCGCGCGCAACGGCACGCCATGGCGCTCGCAGATGGTCTGCATCCGCAGGGCGCGGTCGACGAGTTCGGGTGGGGCGGCGGCGTAGTCGAAGGTGGCCCCGGGCCTCGGGTTCGCCAGGACTCCGGAGTTGAAGACGCCACCCACGACGACCGACACGGCGCGCCGGGCCGCCTCGGGCAGCAGCTCGGCCATCGCACCCTGGTCGAGCAGGGTGTACCGTCCGGCCAGCAGCACTGCGTCGATGTCGGTGTCGCGGACGAAGCGCGCCAGTATCTCGGACCGGTTCATGCCGACGCCGATCGCGCGCACCACGCCCTCCGCGCGCAGCTGTTCAAGGGCCGGATAGGCCTGGCCGATGGCCTCGGCGAAGTGGTCGTCGGGGTCGTGCAGATGGACGATGTCCACGCGGTCCAGGCCGAGCCGTTGCAGGCTGCCCTCCAGGCTGCGCCGCACGCCGTCGGCGCTGAAGTCCCACACCCGGCGGTGGGTCGCCGGCACGGCGAAGCCGTGGGCGAGATCGTCACCGACCGGGTATGGAACGGGTTCCAGCAGCCTGCCGACCTTCGTGGCGACGGTGTACTCCGCCCGGGGGCGGTCGCGCAGGGCCGCGCCCAGGCGGCGCTCGGAGAGGCCGAGTCCGTAGTGGGGTGCGGTGTCGAAGGAGCGGATGCCCGCCGCCCAGGCCGCGTCGACCGTCCGGGTGGCGGACTCGTCCGTGACCGGGGTGAAGAGGTTGCCGACCCCGGCGGCACCGAAGGACAGCCGGGTGACCGTCGCGGTGCTGCGGCCGAGCTGCGCTTGTCGCATGGCGGTGTCCCTCCTCATCGGACGGTCGGCCGCAGTCGCAGGCCGGCCATGCCGCCGTCCACCGCGAGGGCCGTGCCGGTGACGGAGGCCGCGGCGGGCGAGGCGAGGTAGGTGACAGCGGCGGCCACCTCCTCGGCGGTGACCAGGCGGCCGTGGGGCTGGCGGGCGTCGAGCGCGGCGCGTTCGGCCTCCGGGTCCTCGGCGGCGTCGAGCAGGCGCCCGACCCACGGGGTGTCCACCGTTCCGGGGTTGACGCAGTTGACCCTGATGCCCTCGCGGACATGGTCGGCGGCCATGGCACGCGTGAGCGACAGCACCGCGCCCTTGCTCGCCGAGTACAGCGCACGCTGCGGCAGTCCGGCGGTGGCGGCGATCGAGCAGGTGTTGACCACCGAGGCGTGGGCCGAGCGGCGCAGGTACGGCAGGGCGGCCCGAGTGGTGCGGACGATGCCCAGGACGTTGACGTCCAGGACGCGGTGCCACTGGTCGTCGGGGTTGTCCTCCACCGTCCCGGCTGCGCCGATGCCGGCGTTGTTGACGAGGATGTCGACGCCGCCCAGGGCCTCGGCCGCCTGCTGGACGGCCGCGCGTATCGAGGCGTCGTCGCCGACGTCGGCGGTGAAGCCGACCAGCGGCTCGCTCACCGCCTCCGGGGCGAGGTCGAGGACGGCCACCCGCGCGCCGCGCTCGGCGAGCAGGGTGGCGGTGGCGAGGCCGATGCCGGAGGCGCCGCCCGTGACGAGCGCAGTGAGCCCGTCAAGATCCTTGGTCATGCTGCGACCTCTCCCTTGGGACGATGATTGACCATCAGATTTCTTTGCTGCGGTAGCAGTCGCGTGAGCAGCGGCAGGTGCCGACTGTCACGCGCTGACGAAGGTCTGGCGCTGGGTGCCGAGGCCGTCGACGGACAGCTCCACCACATCGCCCGCGCGCAGGTACGGGGTCCCCGGAAGACCGAGGGCCACACCGGCCGGCGTTCCGGTGTTGATCACGTCGCCCGGCCGGAGCACCATGTACTGGCTCAGGTAGCAGACGAGGTAATGGATGCCGAAGATCATGTTTTTGGTGCCGCCGTCCTGGCGTACTTCGCCGTTGACGGCCAGCCGCAGGCCGAGCGCCTGCGGGTCGCCCACCTCGTCCTGGGTCACCAGCCAGGGACCCAGCGGGTTGAAGGTCTCGCAGGACTTGCCGAGGTCCCACTGGGCGGAGTACTCGAGCTGGAATTCACGCTCGGAGACGTCATTGCTGATGGCATAGCCGGCGATGCACCCCGCGGCCTCGTCGGGGTCGGCCAGGTAGCGGGCCTCCTTGCCGATGACGACCGCAAGTTCGACCTCCCAGTCGGTCTTCACCGAGCCGCGGGGGATCAGCACCTGGTCGTACGGCCCGACCACGGTTGCCGGGTCCTTCATGAAGACCACCGGCCGTTCGGGGACGGCGGCCCCGGTCTCCTCCGCGTGATCGCGGTAGTTGAGGCCGACGCAGACGACCTTGCCGGGACCGGCGATCGGCGCGCCGATCCGCAGGCCCGTCGTCTCGAGTACGGGCAGCCCGCCCCGGGCCAGGGCGTCGCGTACCCGGTCGAGTCCGCCCGAGGCGAGGAATGCCCCGTCGATGTCACGGGTCAGGCCCGAAAGGGCGAACGCGCGGCCGTCTTCGCCGAGGACGGCCGGGACCTCCTCGCCGGGTGCGCCGAGACGCAGCAGCTTCATGTCGTACCTTCCAGTGGTGCGGAGGCCGGGCCTCCATGGCTGGCATGCCTCTGTCTGCATGCATCAGATGAATGTGCGGGGCCTTGGTGGCCGAACGGTCGGGCACGGTCAGCTACTCCATGAGGAATACCTGTTCCATCTCCGTCCACCACTCGCCCTCGCGTGCCGTCGACAGTTGTCGCTGGCACTGGTCGGTGAGCTTCCACCACTCCTGTGTCACCGGGTCCCTGGCGATCGAGGCCATGTCAGCGGCGAAGTCGTCGCCCCGGTACTCGAAGTAGGCGAACAGCAATCCGTCGCTGTGGAAGATCGAGTAGTTCGAGATGTGATGCGCCTGCAACGCTGCCAGGACGCCGGGCCACGGCTCGGCGTGCAGCCGCTTGTACTCCTCCAGCTTTTCGGGCCTTGCTGCGATGACCATGCCGAATCTGCGCATGGATGGATTCACCACTTCTCTGTCATGCGGCCGGTCGGTCGACGTGGTGCACGAGGCCGATCACGGCTTGGCTCGTCTCGGCGTAGTCGTGGCTGTTGTCGACGGTTCCGGTGACCTTGAAGTCCCGCATGACGACGATGCGGTCGGCGAGTGTCACCATCTCCGGCAGGTCGCTGGTGATCAGCAGGATCGCCATGCCCTCGGCGGCGAGCTGCCAGATCACCTGGTGGAAGGCGGCCTTGGTACGGATGTCGATGCCGACGGTGGGCTCGTCGATGATGAGGATCTCGGTGTCGGCGGCCAGCCACTTGGCCAGACTGACTTTCTGCTGGTTGCCGCCGGACAGCTGGCCGACGAGCTGTCCGGTTCCGGACGTCCTGATCCCCAGCCGCTCGGTGTACTCCTCGGCGAGAGAGCGTTCCCGCCGCCGGGCCACGTAGCCCAGAGCCCTGCGGATGCGGGGCCAGACCGTGGCTGCGATGTTCATCGTCAACGGCTGGTCGAGGAAGAGACCTTCCTCCTTGCGGTTCTCCGGGACGTAGCCGATGCGGTGGGTGTTGAGCGCCTGGCCGACGTTGCCGATGCGGGCCTCCTGTCCGGCCACGAGGATCCGGCCGTCGGTGATCCGGTCCAGGCCGAGCACTGCCTTCGCCAGCTCGGTACGCCCCGCGCCGACCAGGCCGTAGAGCCCGACGATCTCGCCGCGGCCCACGTCGAGGCTGACGTCGCGGTGCCCGGACGCGGTGGAGACGGAGTCGAGTTCCAGCGCGGCCGGACCCTCCTCGTCGCGGGTTCGCGGGGGGAACGTCACCTGCTGGTGGCTGCGGCCGACCATCAGACCGACCACCTCGTCGCGGCTGTGCGCGGCCAGCGGGGCCGCTTCCAGCACCGACGCGCCGTCGCGCAACACCGTGACGGTGTCGGCGACCGCGAAGACCTCCTCCAGCTTGTGGCTGACCAGCAGGATCGACGTGCCCTGGTCGCGCAGTCGCCGCACCACCTCCAGCAGTCGGTCGGCCTCGGCCAGGGTCAGCGCCGAGGTCGGCTCGTCCAGCAGAAGGACGCGATTGTCTCCCGACAGTGCCTTGGCGATTTCCACGAGTTGCATCTGCGCGACCGACAGCTCCTTCACCGGGGTGTCGACGTCCAGGTCGAGGCCGATCAACTCGAGGCAGCGACGCGCGTCCTCACGCATCCGGTCGCGGTCGACGAGCCCGCGACGGGTGGGTGTGCGGTGCAGGGTGGTGTTCTCCGCGACGGAGAACTCGGGCACGAGATTGCGCTCCTGGTGGACGACACCGATGCCTGCCCTGACCGCGTCGAGCGGCGAGTGGAGCGTGATCTGACGGCCGGCCAGAGACAGGGTCCCTGCGTCGGGGCGGTGCACCCCGGTGAGGATCTTGATCAGGGTCGACTTCCCGGCGCCGTTCTCCCCGAGGAGAGCGTGGACCGAACCGGGGTCCATGCGCAGAGTGGCGCCGTCCAGGGCTCGTACCCCGGGGAACTTCTTGACCAGGCCTGCGGCGAGGAGTGCGGGCTTTCGTTCGGTCACGAGGGGCTCCCGGTGGTGTGCTGTTGCGGCGCGTCTGCGGCGGGACGCCGCGCGGCGCGGGCTCGTCGGGTCTCGCGGAGCCGACCGAGGATCACCGTGCCCAGGACGACCGCCCCGACGGTGAAGTTGACCCAGCTTGGGTCGAGTGAGTACTGCGCTCGGGCGACGTCGACGAGCCGGACCACGAAGGCAGCCAGGACCGTGCCGAGGACGGAGATCGCGCCACCGGCGAGCGCGGCGCCTCCGATGATCGGCGCCGCGAAGCTGGGCAGGAGCCAGTCCGCACCGATGCTGGTGTTCACCCCCGGTGCCGAGGCTGCGGTGAGCACCGCGGCGATGCCGACGACGAGCCCCGAGATGCTGTGCGCCAGGATGAGCGAGCGGTCGTTGGATATCCCCGACAGCCTCGCGGCCAGCGGGTTGCCACCGCTTGCCAGCAGTCGCCGTCCGGCCGTCGCCCGGCGCAGGAAGAAGGCCAGGATCGCGGCGGTCGCCAGGGCGATCAGGAAGATCACCGGGACGTTGAGGACGCTCGCGGATCCGAGCCTGCTGAGCGAGCTTTCAGGGAGGTCGATGGTGCGCGTCCCCGCGACCTTGTACTGCAGGCCGCCCAGGATCGTCATGGCAGCCAGGGTGACGATGAAGCCGTTGATCCGGGTGGTCACGACGAGCAGGCCGTTGGCGGCTCCGATGGCCGCGCCTCCGGCCAGGGCAATGGCGACGGCGACGCCGGTGGGGACGCCGTGGTCGGCCATGAGGGCGCCGATGGAGACCGAGAGGAAGCCTCCCAGCGCGCCGACGGAGAGGTTCATCTGCCCGACGGCGAGGACGACGAGCTGGGCGAGCCCGATGAGAATCGGGACGGTCAGATAGACCAGGACGCCGCGTACTGCGTTGCCGTGCAGCAGGCCGCCGTGCGAGCCGGCGACCAGCCCCGCGTATGCCAGGACGCTGACGACCGCGAGGGTCGCCTCCGTCGAGCGGCCGAGCCGCGGCAACCACCGTACGCGCGCCCCGGGAGCACTCCGCGTGCTCATGTCGGGTGCTGTCTGGATGCTCATGAGGATGACACCGTCCTCCTGGTCGAGACCGCGGTCCTGATCCGTTCGGTGGAGAGCGCGAGAAGGAGGATCACGCCCAGGTAGATGTTGAGGTTCTCCAGGCCGACGCCGAGCGTGGTGAGCCCTTGGCGGATCACCTGGACCAGGGAGGTGCCGAGGAACGTGCCGATGACGGACACGACACCGCCGGTGAGCAGGGTGCCGCCGAGCACCGGCCCGAGGAAGGACGGGATCATGAACTCGCTGCCGATGCCGGCGGTGAACGATCCGGAGGTGACGGCGAGCATGAATCCGGCCAGCCCGGCCAGCGTCCCGGAGAGGGCGTGCGCGGTGACGACCCGGCGTCCCGCCGGGATCCCGGAAAGGTTGGCGGCGGTGATGTTCGAGCCGACCACGAGCAGCTCGCGACCCAGCCGGGTCCGGCTGTAGAGGTAGCCGACGAGCCCCATGGCCGCGAGGGTGAACAGCATCAGCTGCGGGACGGCCGGGGATCCGCAGACCTGGCCGACGCAGATATCGGCCAAGGAGTAGTCGCGCAGCTCCGCCATGCCCGCCGGCTTGGCCGTGAAGGCCGCCATGGTGGCGAACTGCGAGTAGACCAGGGACACCAGGCCGAGCAGGGCGAAGTCCATGGCCAGCGTCACCACGAAGGAGTTGACGCCGGTGGCGGTGATGATCCAGCCCGTCAGCGCGCCGATCGCGGCACCCGCGGCAAGTCCGACCACGAGGCCCACGTAGAGCGGCAGGTGCCAGTTCTGATAGGCCAAGCCCATGAACATCGCGGAGAACGCGGCCATCCGGCCCACCGCGAGGTTCATGTGACCGATCGACAGCACGGCCAGCTGCGCGAGGCCCACCACCGTGATCGTCGCGATGTCCCGGAGCAGCGGGAAGACGACCAGCTGCTGGTCGAAGAACGCGCCGCGCATCGAGCCGAAGAGCACGACCAGGGCGGCGATCACCAGGAGCAGGCTCACCCGCTGAGCGAAGCCGGGCGAGCGTGGTGCGGAGCGGCGAGCCGACGAGTGCTCCTCGGCTGAGCGCTCTTCGGGCGACCGTGGTTCGGCGGGCTGCTTGTTCTCGTCCACTCGGGCCGTGGTCATGCCTTCCTCCGGTTGTCGATCTCGTCGAGGTCCCATGCGATGCCCAGGCCCGGGGCGTCGGGCGCGACCGCGTGCCCGTCCTCGACGAGCATCGGGCTGCGGGTGACGGCCCGGAGCTGGGGGATGTGTTCGACGTAGCGCCCGTTGGGGATCGCGGCGACCAGGCTCACATGCAGCTCCATGAGGAAGTGCGGGCAGACGTCGACGTTGAAGGTCTCGGCGAGGTGGGCGACCTTCAGCCACGGCGTGATACCGCCGACCCGTGCCACGTCGACCTGCACGATGGACGCCGCGCCACGGGCGAGGTAGTCGCGGAACTGCGCGGCGGAGTAGAGGGATTCGCCCACCGCGACGGGTATCGAGGTCGACCGGGCGAGGGCGACGTGGCCCGCCACGTCATCGGCGGGCAGCGGCTCCTCGAACCAGGCGAGGCCGAGGGGCTCGAAGGCCGCGGCCCGCCGTCGGGCCTCGGCGTAGGTCATCGACTGGTTGGCGTCGACCATGATGTCGAGGCCCTGGCCCACCGCGTCGCGTACCGCGCTCAGCCGTTCGAGGTCCTGGTCGACGCGCTCCTTGCCGACCTTGAGCTTCACTCCCTGCCAGCCGGCGGCCTGCGAGGCGAGGGCTCCCTGCACCAGCTCCTCGGTCGACAGGTGCAGCCATCCGCCTTCGGTGTCGTAGAGCGGTACGCGTCGGCGGAAGCCGCCGGCCAGCTGCCACAGCGGCTCTCCGGCGCGCTTGCAGCGCAGGTCCCACAGAGCGGTGTCGACCGCGGCCAGCGCGAGTGATGTGATCGCGCCGACCGTGGTGGCCCGGGTGGAGGCGAACAGGTCGAACCAGATGTGCTCGATCTGGGCGGCGTCGGCGCCGATCAGCCGCGGCAGCAGGTGCTCGCGGAGCATCGCGAGCACGGACGTCCCGCCGGTGCCGATGGTGTACGAGTAGCCGGTGCCGGTACTGCCGTCGTCGATTGTCAGGTCGACAAAAATCGTCTCCTGCTTGAGGAACGCCTGGACAGCGTCGGTTCGAAGCGTCTCCACCTCGATGTCGGCCAGGTAGGCGGTAGCTTCGACGATCTTGGCCATGATTCTCATGTCCTTGGTTTCGGTGGCTGGAACCGTCCGGCGGTCCCGCAGGTCAGCCGGACGGCAGTGCGCGCTGCTGGTCAGGAACAGGACAGGACGTCGGTCTTGAAGTCGCTGAGCAGCTGCTGGGTCTTGGCCTCACGCTCGGTGTCGTAACCGGCGACGTTGGCGCGGGTGACGACGAAGGACCCGGAGTCGATCACCACACCCGGGGTGCGCACCGTGCATGCCTTGCTCTGAAGCTGACCGAGTGCCCACGCACCGACGTATGCCTGGCCGACCGGATTCTGGGTGACCGTCGCGGCGACCGAGCCGTTCTTGATGCCCGCGAGGATCTTCGGGTCGTCGTCGATGGCGATGACCTTGATCGGCAGGCCGGCGGCCTTCACTCCCGCGGCAGCCGCGACCGCCGGGTTGTAGGCGGTCGAGACGATCCCGTCGACCTTCGAGCCATGACTGGTGAGCAGGTCCGAGACCGCCTTCTGCGCCGTCTGCAGGTCCTTGTCGGTGTCGGTGACGGTCGTCAGCAGCTTGACCTTGCCGTCGGTCTCGTCGACGGCTTTCTTCACCCCGGCGATCCGGCGCTGGGTGTTGGAGTCGACGTTGTTGCCGGTGAGGTGGACGAGAGTGCCGTGTCCGCCCATCGCGTCGATGGCTGCCTTCGCGGCCTTGTACGCGGCTTGCTCGACATCGGTCGACAGACAGAAGTCGGCCTTGTCGGCATCACCGGTCGGGCAGGAGCCCAGAGACCCGACCGCGAAGCCCTTGGACTTCAGGTCGCTGAACGTGGCGTTGATGTCCGTCGGTGAGACCCCGAAGATACCGAAGGCGTTGTAGCCCTGCGCCGCCAGCGAGGTCAGCAGGCCGTTCTGCTTGTTCTGGTCCCACTCGGCCGTCTCGTTGAACGTCACGTCACCGAGCCCGAAGTCGGCCTTGGCCTTGGCGCCGGCGGCGCTCCACGGTTGGAAGTACGGGTGGGCTCCGCCCGGCACCAACGCGACCTTGACACTCGACGGCGTTGTCTTCGCGGCCGACGGGGCCTGGTCACCGGCGGATGCCGAGCCCTTGGTGCTGCAGCCGGTGAGAGCCACCGCCAGCACCACGGATGCTCCGATGACGAGCCTCGCCTGGGTGATGAGCGAACGCTTCATGGTTCAGCTTCCTTACGATTCGATGGATCGTATATTTTTCGAGGAGCTTGGGCCTTCCGGTCCTGGACCGTCAAGAGCCGTGACTCAATCGAGATGAAGGCTGCGCAACCGCGCGGGATCCCGGCTTCCACATAGGCATTTTCCTGCGGAGTGCGAGGGTTTCGCGGCCCGCTCCTCCGAGTGGAAGGCGCCCCGTGGGGGCGTGTGTGCGGAGCACTCATCCACGACGCGATTTCATTGATCGTATATGATCTTTGAGCTGGATAGAGTGAGAAGAGGCAGCGACACAAGGGGGCACGATGGCTTCGGCACCGGGACGCCTGATCCTGGCCGAGACGGTCTACGACATGATCCGGCAGCGGCTGGTCAGTCATGAGATCGAACCTGGGACCAAGCTCAACATCAACGGCCTTGCTGCCGAGTTGGACGTCTCGCCCACGCCTGTCCGCGAGGCGCTGGCCCGGCTGGAATCCGATGGTCTGGTGGTCAAGCGCTCCCTGGCCGGTTACACGGCGGCTCCGCTCATGACCAGTGCGGACTTCGGTGACCTGTTCGAGATGCGGTTGCTCCTGGAACCCGTCGCGGCGGCCCGGGCGGCCACCCGCATCACAGCCGACGACCTGCTCGCCCTCGAGGGGCACCTCCGCGAGATGCGCAGGGTGCAGCATGATGCGAGCCGGGAGACTCTGCGTCTTTTCTTCCTCCAGGACGCGCTGTTCCATGCCCGGATCGCGAACGCCGTCGGCAATGCGCTGATGGCCGACACGCTGCGACGGTTTCATGCGCACGCGCACCTCTACCGACTCCACTTCCGCGAAGAGAGTGCCGAGGCGACGTGCGTGGAGCACGAGCGCATCCTGGAGGCGCTGCGCGAGTCGGATCCGGACATTTCGGCGGCGGCCATGCGCAGCCACATCCGGCGGGCCCGGCAGCGACTGCTGCCCGCGCTGGGCGATGCCGACCACGGCGCCCCCGACACCGACCCGACGCAAGACGGTTCGTACGACGTCACCACCTGAACGCGAGCAGTGCGGGGATCTGTGGGCCCGGCCGCAGCTACGGCGCGGCCGGGCCC
>NZ_JBHVEE010000121.1:0-29954 GCF_042802415.1 Streptomyces sp. NPDC057486
CGGGCGAATAGACCTTCATCACCATAATCGGTCACCCTCTCCCGACCCCCACCGGGGTCGGCGTCAGAGTGTCCACCACTCAGGGGGAGGTCCCGAGAGCCTGTCGGGTGGCCGGTTGGTTACGCCGCGATGTGGTCCTCGACGGTGTTGGCTCGGGCGGTCTTGCGGTGGGATTCATGGCTCCACCGCGATGGCTGCCCGGCGAGCCGGACGAGCATCAGGCGGATCATTGCCACCTTGATCATGGCCTCGGAGGTCGCGGTCAGCCGTTCGTAGTCGCGGGCCGGCCGACGGTTTCGGACCAGCCAGCCGAAACTTCGCTCCACCACCCAGCGGCGGGGCAGGACCTTGAAGCCCTTGACGCCGTCGGTCCGTTTCACGATCTCGACGACGATGTTCAACGCGTCGCGGGCCCATGAAAGCAGCGTGGAATCAACGGAGTTGGCGTATCCGCGCCGCCCTCGCTGGTCTTGATCGACTGGGCGTTGATCACGGCGGCCGACGGCTCGGGATCGTGTCCGGCCCCGATCCGGACCCGGCGGCGGAGCTCGTCGTGGACGCGGTCCCAGGTACCGTCCCGGCGCCATTTGGTGAACCAGCGGTGGGCCGCGTCCCAGGGCATCAGATCGCGCGGAAGCATCCGCCACTGGCAGCCCGACGGCAGCACGTAGAACACCGAGTCGAGCACCAACCGGTCTCCGTACTTGCGCATCCCGCCTTTCGGGCTCTCCTGCCGTATGTGTCGGTCATCCTGGGGCGGGTTGGCGGCCTGGCAGTGTGGGGCGGTCGCCTGCGAGGGTGAGCATGACGAGGGCGATGATGGCGTCGGCAGATTCCGAACCGCTGCCGACGACGCGCATCAGACCGTATCGAAAGGATCACACACTGTTCGTTCTCATCGATCCGGACACTCTCGACGACCGTGTGTTCGGCCATCAGCGTCCGCTTCCATATCCTGAAGAGGGACACGCCGTTTTCCTGCTTGATCCAACTTGAGCCTAGCGGGAGTCTGTTGAGGACAGGAGCGGTATGTGTCACCGCTTCTCGGCGACGTAGATGATGAAGGTGATGGCGAGCGCGAAGGTGGACACCTGCCACGCGCGACGGGACATGGGGCCTCCAGGACGTTCAGGCACGTGAGTTGAGCGTTGTGAGGCCGTCCAGGTCGACAACCGTGAAGTCCTGCAAGCAGCGGACGAGCTGTGAGGCCAGGAACCACCGCAGCTCTGCCGTTCGGTACGGAATGGGCGTGTCGGTCCCGGCCAGTGCCTTGATCCCCTGGGGAGTCCACTGGTAGGGCGTGCCGATGACCCCGTAGAGGGGGGCGCTGCGCACCATGAGGGCCGTGTGGCCCTTCTGGAGGTGCGGACACTGCTCAACTGCGGTGCGCAGGTGCGCCAGGCAGACCGGGGGTTGCGCGGTGCGGAGGATGTCCCCAGGCCGCGGAACGTCTTTGGCGGTGGGGGCCAGAAAGGGGTATCCCTGCGGTGTTCTGGTAGGGCGTGCGCAGATCTGACAGTGGAGTTGTGTCATCGTCTCGCGCTGCCTGGCGGGGTGGATCATCCGCCACCGCGGCCGCCCGGCCGGCAACCCGTCCCGACCGATCAACTGCGAGCACCGACCCCACAGCACACCCCGCGGATCGCGGTCCTCGGCGCTCTCGTCCCAGTAGCCCAGGGCTGACCGGCCGGCGCGGTCGAAGGTAGCGCGCAGGGCCAGGTGCGACTCGGGTTCCTCGCCTTCGCGGGCTGTGATGTACGGGACCAGGAGGCGGCTTACGGTGCTCATGCGGCTGCTCCCGTCAGCGTGGTGGGGCGGTGCGGGGAAATGATCTGGCCGTCGGGCAGCAGCTCGCCGGTGTCGTCGACTATGTCCATCAGTCTTGTGGGTGTCTTTGATGTCCAAATCGCTGCCACAAAGGGGCCTTTCGGTGCTACATGGACGGGTTCTGTTCGCCTGTCCATGTCGTTCTGGGGTGTGGTGTGTCGTTCGCAGTGCAGAGGCTGCGGTTGTCCGAGGACGGTCCGGTCTCGTACACCGTGGTGGGGGACGACGGCTTGCCCGTCGATGACGTGGAGGACTTTCTCGCGTACTTGACGGGGAGGGGTGCATCGCCGAACACGGTCCAGGGCTACGCCTACGACCTGCGCGACTTCTTCGTCTGGCTGGGGCAGGTGGGCTTGGACTTCCGGCGTGTGCGGCTGGAGGTGGTCGCCCAGTTCTTCGATTGGTTGTGTCGTCCGAAGCCGGCCCGAGCGCCGGAGGTGTTCGTGCTGCCAGGGGTCGGCCAGGCGCTGGAGAACACCACGCTGCAGCGGAAGCAGTTCCTGATCGCGCTCCTGGACGAGGCGGGGCTGCGGATCAGCGAGGCCCTGGGTCTGCGGCACGCTGACTTGAACCTCCGCAAGGGCGAGGTGCACGTCGTTCCGCGCGACAACAAACCGAACCAGGCCCGGGTCAAGGGCATGAAGGGCCGGATCATCCCGGTGCGGCCGGAGCTGTTCGACCGCTACGCCTCCTACATGGAGAGCGAGTACCTGACGCTGGACTGCGACTTCGTGTTCGCCAACCTCTTCCGCGCGCCGCTCGGCTCCCCGATGACCCGGGCGAACGTCAACGAGTTGGTCGAGCGGCTGCAGAAGCGGACCGGTATCACGCACTTCTCGCCGCATGTCGGCCGGCACACCTACGCCACACGACTGCTGCGGGCAGAGGTGCCGATCGAGGTCGTGGCCGAACTCCTCGGTCACGCCAGCCCGCAGACCACCGCCGAGATCTACAGCCATCTCGATGTCGAGGATCACCGCTGGGTACTCCTGTCGGCCGGGATCAGCGCGAGAGCAGGCTCCGACGGACTGCTGGCCAGGCTGATGGAGACGGAGAGGTTCTGGGGCGCCTCACCACTGCCGTCTGCGTCGCCTCGAACGGTGATCACGCCGGCATTCGGTGAAGCCTGGAGATCGCCGATCTGACGGGCCACTTCGAGGACCACATCTTCAGCGCGGCCGACGTCCGTCGAGGCAAGCCTGCACCGGACCTTTTCCAGCACGCCGCACGTTCCATGGGGGTACAACCCGAGCGGTGCGCGGTGATCGAGGACAGCGCATACGGGGTGCAGGCAGCTCGGGCCGCCGGCATGCGGGCCTTCGGCTACTGCGGCGGCCTCACCCCCGCCTCGCGGCTGGAGGGAGCAGGCACTGTCGTGTTCGACGACATGCGCAACCTGCCAGAACTGCTGGCGACCGCCGCCGTCTAAGTTCGCACTGCCCCTCGCCCAGAACTGCTGAAACGACATGTCCATCTCGCAATGCAGCACGTCAGACCAGTCCCTGCGATTGGGAGATCGACATAACCTCGAAGTGCAATACGCCGTTGCAAAGCAGGGCCCAGCCCAAGACGTCGTCTCGTGCCACGGTCTTGGCCGCCTCGCGATCCGACGCCTCCGCGGTGGGGCAGGGAGTCTGGTGCTGGCACATGTGCGTCGCATTCCTCTCGGACGTGCTGCGATGGGGCCCTCTCCGGCTGGACCACGAACCGCGGGGGAGCGGGGTTGGATCGCCGGACCGGAGAGGGAGTTTCGGGAAGGAACTGTTGGGCAGGCCGGCCGCCCTACTTCATCCACAAGCAGGGCGGCCGGGGCTCACACCCGTGATCGGCGGGGGAGTGTGAGCCGGTCCTCGTGCTGTCCGCCGATCGGCGCCCGCCAGGCCGGAACGGGGCGATCGAGGCGGTCCCGGAGGACCCCGATGGAAGGTCGTCTCCACGGAGCGACAACACAGCTGCGTGGAGACAACCAGTTCTGAGGCGTCACGCGACGTCCTTGATGTACCGAGCCTCGATCAGTTCCTCGACGAGGTCGGAGGCCACGACGGCCATACGTCGAGCCATCCCGACGGCCTGCTGGCGGTCGGCTGGCAGGCGCGCATCCTGCATGGGGCGTCCTCGCTCGATGAGCTGCGTCACTTCATCGGTGGGCGGGAACTTGGGGTCGGCTACCGCGATTGCGCTGAGCCGTGTGAGATGGGTACGCAAGCGTTCGACAAGCGCCGGGGTCGTGGCCTCGGACGGCGGCTGGTTTCCGATCGTCGTGTCCAGGTCGTCGAAGATCGCCTCGACGTCGAGCGGAGACCACGCAGTGATCCGCTCCAGGACATGCCTCAAGTCGTCCGGGTCGAGCGGAGGCGTCCACTTCGGGACGTTGGGCGTAGGAGAGGCGACGCGCTTCTCCCGAACCGGAGCGGTGAGAGAGATCGTCATGCTGGCACCAGCCCTGGCCGCATGGTGGCGCGCACGGTCTTGCCTTGACCATTGGCGGAAAAGTAGGTGACGGAGGCGCCGAGCCGCTTGGCTCCCCACAGACCGCGCCCCAGCTCTCCGGCAACGGCCCTGTCGAAGTCTGGGAAGGCCGGGTCCGGGTCCGTGACGTCGATGAGGAGTTCGCCGGCCGCGGTGATGCGCAACCAGACGTCGGGGCCCTGCGCGGCCTCCCCGGGTGTGAGGGCGTGCTTCATCGCGTTGTTCACCAGGACGTACAACACATCGATCGCTGCGTGCTGGCTACCGGGCCAGCTCAGCATCGTGAGCAGCGTCCGGCTCTGAATGCGGGCGATCTTCAGTGCACTGGGGTCGGGTGGGAGTAACAGACGCTTCTCGCGCGAGACGAGCGGCGGCGCCGCGGCAGGTTCCATCGTGATGGGTCCTTCGGTCAGGGAGAGGGAGCACGAGGCCGCCGTGCCGTCGGGACTGAAACCCCACGCATCGGTCATGGAGTTGACGAGGAGGAGGGGGCCCCGGCCTCGGACGATGCGGCGAAGGCGGCTCGGCCAGGCAGTATCCGTCTCGGTAAGGCCATCGGAGAGTGGACCGGGGCACCACTCGATGGACACGTTGTGGGCGGCGGGGGCCTGCACTACGGCTGTCATCGTCATCGCGTCCTTGGATGGCCAGGGGACATCGGGTACTGCGGCGAGGTTCCGAGAAGAGGTAACCGCGCCGCTACACAGCGCTGACAGGTAATTACGGCTTTCTGCTCAGAGCGGCCGACCGGAAATTTTTACCTTGTGCCTTCGCTGGGCGCTCTGGAGCTCTACCGTGCATGCATGACGGGGAATCCCCACTTGGCGGCGCGCATTGAACGTGCTGGGCTGAAACAAGACGAGTTAGCGAACCGTCTGAACCAGCGAATCGAAGCCCTGACCGGGCAGGTCGGAAAGCTGACTGACCGTCATGTCCGGAACTGGGTAACTGGAAAAACCCGATGGCCACAGGCAAGACAGCGGGTCGTACTCGAAGAAGAATTCGGAGTCACCGCGGAGGAGCTGGGCTTCATCCCTCCTGCCGGGCGAACAAGAGCACCTTCGGAGGACCCTTTGCGGCGACGCACCTTCACCACGGCTAGCGCATCCCTGGCAGCGGCCGCCCTGCTGCCAGCCGCACCGTCAAACGGCTCCCGGCGGGTGGGCATGACCGACGCCGACCGCCTTGAGCACAACTTTGTGGAACTCGTACAGGCTGACAATGAGTCGGGCATAAACGTGAAGCTTGAGACTCGCGCTCTTGCCCATGCTCAGCACGCACTTGACCTGCAAGCCGTCGGCCACGCAGCCACCCGCGTACGTCAGCGGCTGTACTACCTCGCTGCCGCGTTCACCGGCACCGCCCTCTGGGCGGCTGTCGACTCGCAGGAAGCTCAGCGTGCGAGTGGCCATCTGAATCAGGCGATGAAGCTGGCAGGTATGGCCGGGAGCAGCGAGATGCAGATGCGCTTGTGGGGCCACGCCGCGCTTCTGTCCTACCAACAACGCCGCCTACCCGACGCCCTGGCCGCGGCCGAGGCCGGGACCAGGCAGCACATCTGTCGGCAGGACCCCCTCTTCCGCTCTCTCGCCAGCGCTCGCCTGGCGGGCATTCAATCCGCACTCGGTGACCCCACGCCGGCCCTGCGCAGCTTGGAGGTCGCCGAGAGGGCCTACGAGCGAGCGGACTGGGAAGAGGAACGTGCTCCCTGGATGGCGTTTTTTGACCGAGCAGAACTCGATGGCCTGTCCGCCCTGGTTTTCGGTCGGCTGGGGAAACACGCAGAGAGCGAGGCCCACCTACACCGCACTCTGGCGCGGCTACGCCCGGAGTACCACCGAAACCGCACCTACTACGGGTTGAATCTCGCTCTCAGCCAGCTTGCCCAGGGCGAGCTCGAGCAGGCCTACACGACAGTGCTTCCCCACCTGCCTGCACCGGGCAATCGGATGACTGGGCGAACAGGCGATCTTCTGGAACAGTTTGGCCGAGGGCTGACCCGCACAGCCCCCGAATCCCGCATCGCGGTCGAGTGGGCCGACCGCCACGCCGAAGGAGAAAGACACCCGTGACGGTCGACGTAGTGCACTACACCGCCGAGGACCTGCCCAACATCCGGCAGCACATCCTTGATACTCACGTGGAAGTGCGCCAACGCGACTTCGGGCTCACAGGCCCCTTTTACGACGTGGACCGCTTCGACGAGCGGCTGTCCGCATACGCATCCCGGCCCGGTTGGACGGCAGTGTTGGGGTACGAAGATGGCGACGTCGTCGGGTTCTGCTTCGGCACGTCCCTGGCGCCGGACACCAAGTGGTGGGGCAGCATGCTCACGCCCCTGCCTGCCGCCTTGATGGCCGAAAACGGGAAGCGCACCGTCGCGCTGAACGAAATCGTGGTGCGCAAGGCGTGGCGGGGTCGGAGCGTCGCGTGGCAACTGCATGAGGCGTGGCTGACTCACCGGACTGAGGAGCGTGTGACGCTGCTCGTCAACCCCCTCAATGGGGACGGCGCTGTCCAAGCTGTCTATGAGGCGTGGGGCTATCGCAAGTTGGGCGACCAGCAGCCGTTTGCCGACTCGCCAGTGTTCTCGGTCATGCTGCGCTCGGTTGCTCCGGCTGAGAACTAGGCGATACGCACCCTCGTCCTTTGCCCGCGGAGCGTGCATGGGCACCTTGCCGAAAGGGTCATGCTGGGCGTCCTTGGCCGGCAGGTACACCGGCCGGTCGAGGTGGGCCAGACCCGTACAGATTCCGTCCCTGGTCGCGCAGGCCCCGACGTCTTGGCGTCGGAGCCTGCGGCGCGTGCGCGAGATGAGTAGCGTGCGGCCATGCGCTTTCACTGGGGCTGGATCGAGCCTGTGATGCCGGTGCCGTATGTGCCGACCCTCGGCCCCGTCCATCCCGATGACCCGGTTCCCGACCTCTTCGCGGCCGTCGTTGAGACTGCTGGCACCGGCCGTTTCCTCCCGTACGACAAAGATTGGCCGGCTGCCGCGGCATTGGCCAGCGGCGCGCCAGGCTGTGCTGCGCCGGTACGACTTTCCCCTCGGCCGGGTGACGACACAGCGGTTCGGCGCAGGCCGGGGGTTCGCAGTCGGTACCAAAGCTGCATGATCACCAAGACTATGCGGGGCTTCGCCGCCGCTGCACTCACTGTCCTGCCGTTGCTCGCCGCCACTCCGGCCCACGCCCGCGCCGACGTGCTAACGCTCGCGGACGGGAATCAGTAGCTGCCGCTCGCCGCCGAGTCCCGTGACGGCCACCAGCGCACCAGCTTCAAGCACTGTCTCGCTGCACCTGGCCTCGGATCATGCCTCGGCGGCGGTCGCCTGGCGGCTGTTCCTGCCTGAGACCTGGGCGCCCGGGTCCGCGAAGGCCGACCCGGACAAGATCGCCCGCCGCACCGCGTGCCAGATGCCCGACGATATCGGGCATGTGGAGAAGTGGCAGCTCGCGCTCGACATGCTGGAAGAGACCCGCTCGTGGGGGATCGACGTGCCGCTGGCCATCGCGGACGCCGGACACGGCGACGCGGCGGCGTTCCGCCTCGGTCTGCAGGACCGCGGCCTCAACTACGGCGTGGGCATCTCCACCACGTTGTCGGCTCAGCCCGGCGAAGCCGTGCGAGTCACCGAGCCATACAGCAGGAACGGACGTCCGCCCGAGCGGGAGCGGTCATGGCGCCATCTTGAACGTCCCGATGCAAGCAGTGTTGCGGTCCACTACGACGTGGCTCTGAACGTACGGTCGATGGATTCCGATTGGTGATCAAAGTGAAGGAATTTTGATCAAAGTGAAGGAATTTGGACAAAGGGAGTTCCATCGTTGGGGAACTCCGGGAAGCCGGAATGCACAAGTGTAAAAGCCCGGCTGACGGGGTGGCAGGGAATGGGGGCGGCCGGTGGCGTGGCTGACGAGGATCACGGCGGACGAGCAGGTCGAGTATCGGCTGCGGGAGCAGGCCGGGTGCTCGGTGGTGGAGGCGCCGGCCGCCGAGACCGTCGTGCTGGAGGGGGCCGGGGACGAGGCGGTCGACCACCGGTTGCTGGAGGGCGACGCCGTGCTCGTGTGGATTGGCACGGGCCTGTCGACGGTCGGTCTGGTCGATGGGGCGGTGCTGGACGAGGAAGGCAAGGACGCCGCCCGCCGGTTGATGAACGGGTGTCACCCGGCGACTGGAGCCCGGCTGATCCGCTCGCGCACGTCAGCTCGCGCGCACGAGAAAGCGAAGTTGACCACCGCCCGGTTGACCGAGGCGATCGAGGCAGCGGCCGCGAAGCGGGATGTGGAGCCCGCCGACCTGCTGGAGCGCAAGCCCAAGCAGCAGAAGGTCCTCGCCACCCAGCAGCGGATGGTGCACCGGCTCGGTGAGATGCACCGGATACAGGTCGGAACCCTCCACAAGCTGGCCCGCGCCGTCGGCATCGACCTCGCCGACGTCTACGGCGAGACAGAGCTGGCGGAGGCGTGGGCGCACAAGGATGTCCGGGTCGATGACCGCGTCCGCGGCTGGGACCTGGTCCTGGATCTCCCCAAGTCCGACAGCGTGTTGCAGGGCTTAATGGGCGGCCTGGACGAACGGGAGCTACGCGGCTTGGTCCACCTGGCCAAGCGGGACATGTTTGCCCAGCTCGAATTGTGGGCCGGGTACGCGGTCGGCAGCGAGGACGGGCAGCCGGTCAGGGTCGCGACCGGCGGGTTGATGGGCTGGTCGGTTGAGCACCAGGCAGCCCGGCCGATGGGCGACGGACAGCCCGGTGACCCGCACCTGCACCTGCACGTCACGATCCCCAATATGGCGTTGTGCGAGGACGGGCAGTGGCGGTCGATCGCGAACTCGGGGCAGGACCTGCACCGGCACGCCTCCGCTCTGGACGCGTTCTTCAAGGCACGTGTGCGTGCGCTGATGTACGAGCGGTTCGGTGTACGGCGTGAGCGGAATGAGCGGACCGGCGCCTGGGAGATCGTCGGGATCCCCGAGCACGTGCGCGATGAGTTCTCGCGCCGGGCCGCCCTGGTCGACGCTACGGCCGGCGCCGGCGCCAGCCGGAAGGAGAAAGCCGTGGTCTCGCTGCAGACCAAGCGAGCCAAGCACACGGTCGACGCCACGACGATGCGGGACAGTTGGCGTCAGCGGGCCGAGGACATCGGTGTCGATGTCGACGCGATGGTCTCGGCCGCGGCCCCCGGACCAGGCAGCGGCCCGGGCATTGACGGCCCCGGCAGCGGCCCGCGAACCCCGCCGCCCACCGACCTCGCCGCGATCGTGTTCGACCCCGACACCGGTCTCACACGGTCGGAGAAGTCGTTCAGCCGCGCCCAGCTGCTCGCCGCGTTGGCGAACGCGTTGGAGTACGGCATCGACGATGGGCCGGGGCGGTTGGATGAGCTCGCCGACCAGGTCCTGGCCGTGGAGGGTTACGCGGTGCCGGTGCCGGCCTTCGGCTCCACCGTGATGTCGTCCACCGCCCGCTACACCACCCAGGACATCCTCGATGCAGAGGACGTCGTCATCCGCCAGGTCCTGGCCCGGGCCGACGAGGGCACCGCAGTCCTGAGCCCGGACGAGGCCGAGCGGGCGATCACCACCTACCAGCGCGCCGTTGGATACGAGCTGTCCGGTCAGCAGCGCGAGGCGGTTGTCCGGCTGCTGACCGCCGGGCACGGCATCGACACGGTGGTCGGCATCGCCGGGGCGGGCAAGTCGACGTTGATGGAGGCGTGCCGGATCGGCTGGGACGCTGCCGGTACCACGTATGCGGGTGCCTGCCTGAGCGCGGTCGCCGCGCAGAACTTGGCCAGTGCCTCCGCGATCCCGTCGCGCACGGTCGCGGCCTGGCTGGAGCGGATCACCAGAGGCAAAGGCCTCGCCGGCATCGACGTCCTGGTCCTCGATGAGGCGACGATGGTCGACGACCGGTCCGCGGCCCTGCTGATGACCGAGGCCGCCCGCACCGGTACCAAAATCGTCGGGATCGGCGACCACCTACAGCTCCAGGCGATCGGAGTGGGCGGCTGGTTTCGTGAGGCGCATCGTCTGGTCCACGGGCTCACCCTCACCGAGAACTACCGTCAGGAGGACGCTGCCGAGCGCCAGGCGCTGGAGGTGTGGCGGACCGGCGATCACGAGCAGGCCCTGAACCTGCTCGCCGCCGGCGGCCGGGTCCACGCCGCCGGCAGCGCGGAAGAGGCTCGCTCGCAGATCCTCACCGCGTGGGACGAGCTGCGCGGCCGCTGGCCCGACATGCACGACCTGATCGCGGGCATGGTCGTCCTCGCCGCCCGCAACACGGACGTCGATGTTCTCAACGCCGGGGCCCAGCAGATCCGCCGCGCCGCCGGTGAGCTCGGTGCCGAGCGCACCTTCGCGCTGCCCGGCGGTCATCAGCTCACCCTCGCGGTCGGCGATGCTGTACGGGTCCGCGCCAACGACTACCGTGCCCGCCGCGGGCAGGGCCCGGACCTTCTCAACGGCTACCGCGCCGTCGTCACCGCGATCGACGACGAACGCCGGGTCCAGATCAGCTGGCGGCTCAAGGGTCACGGCGGGAAACCGCGAGAGGAGTCGGCCTGGCTGAGCCCCGATCAGATTGCCTCCGGGGCCTTGTCGCTCGGCTACGCGATGACGATCGCCGCGAGCCAAGGCATGACCGTGGACACATCCCTGATGTACGGGCACGGAGCGAACGCCTTCGCGACCTACCCGGGCATCACCCGGGCCCGATCCGAGAACCATCTATGGCTACCGCTAGCGGCGCTGGAGGACGAGACGACGCAGGCACGCCTGGGAGCTGCCCGCAGCGAGAAGGAACTCCTGCAGCGCGCTATCCGGGCCTTCGCCCACTACTTGGGCCAGTCACGGTTGGACGGCATGATCTCCGACCTGCTGCGCGAGCCGCCCGCCCCGGCCGTGCTGCCCGTGCAGGCCACCCAGGAGCGGCCCGTCGCCCATGGGCCGCCTGCCGAACGAGCGGCCGCAGGAAGAGCGGTGCCGCCCTCTGTCGAACAGGCGGAACGGGAACAGGCCCACCGGGCGCCGGTACCCCGCGAGCAGCCGGTGCCCGAACACGCCGTGGATCACGAGACAGTGCCGGGGCTGAGCGAGGACCGGCAGCAGCTGGCCAAGTGTCAGCGCCAGCGCGCTATGCGGGCGATCCCCTCCTGGACGGACCGCCCCTACGGCACGACGTCCGACGCCGACCTGTACTGGAAGACCGGCGACGCCCTGCAGCGGGCTGAGACCTGCGACGAGGGTGCCCTGCAGGACGGTGAGAAAGCCCGGGCCCTGGCCGAGCGGCTCACCCAGGAAAAGGCCCAGGGACAGACCAAGGGCCAGTGCCGCGCCGCCGACGCCATCGTGCTGCTGGACCATGCGGACAACCATCTCCGCACCGCCCGCGAGGAACTCGGCAAGGCGGCGCTCGCCCAGGCCGCGGTCAGCGAAGCCAGCGCCGCTCTGGAACGGCTGGAGGCCAACAACGGCAAGGGCCGCCTCGCGCTCCGGCTGGCCAGCACCTCGAAGAAGGAACACCAGGAACTGACCGAGCGCTACCGCGTCCAGCGCGCCGCAGGGTGGAGCGAGGGGAGCCGGGCCACGTCCGCGGCGAACACCGCCCAGACCGAGGCGTGGGAGACCATCCGTGGCAGCGAGTTCGCCGACGTGTTCCGGGAGATGGGCGCCACCCAGCCCGCACCCCGAAACATCGACGACGTCGCCCGAAAGCTCGCTGCCATGCGGGCCCACGTGCCCGCGTTCGCACAGCGCGTCGACACGAACGACCTCATGCAGCTTGCGCGCCTGCACGGCCAGGTCACCAAGTACCGGGATTCAGCAGCAATCTACCGGGATAGCGCCGCACTGATGGTCGAGGAGCAGGCGCTGCGCCGGACCATCGCAGAAAAGTACGGCGAGCTGCACACCGCAGAGACCAGAGGCAGGCACCTCCACGAACAGCAGCAGGCCGCCGCATCCGTACGGCACGAGCCCGGCTACCAGCCGGCGGCACAGAGCCACTCCGGACCGTCCCGAGGGCTATGACACTTCCAGCTCCGTGGAAAGGCACCTCATGCTGAGTGCGGAGATGGCCGACGTAGGCGAACGCTGGGAATACTCCGCCACCGACGGCAGCGGTCTCTGACAGCAGCAACCCGCCCCGGGAGAGCACTCGTCCCCCGGGGTTACCGCGTGCCCGGCCGCTGTGCTGGGCCGAGCACTTCCCTGTAGCGCGGAAAAGGTGATGAGTTAGAGACCGTCTCAACTGGCTTGATCGGAGTGATCGTCGTGATGGCGATGGTAGAGCGTCTGGTGCCGGACGGATTGTGGGAGTTGTTCCAACGGGTGGTTCCAGCCGCTCCGGTACGGCCTCAGGGTGGGGGTCGCCGGAGGTATGGGGAGCGGCAGGTGCTGGCGGCCATCGTGTTCGTGGCCACGACAGGCTGTACGTGGAGACAGCTGCCTACGGGCTTCGGCCCATCCGGGCCGACTGCACACCGGAGGTTCACTGAGTGGAGCCGGGCCAGGGTGTGGGGCAAGCTTCACCGCCTGGTGTTGGACGAACTCGGTGTCCGAGGGGAGTTGGACTGGTCGCGATGCGCGATTGACTCGGTGAACATGCGGGCGACGAAAGGGGGGATCTGACGGGTCCGAATCCCGTAGATCGCGGCAAGAAGGGCTCAAAGATCCACTTAATCACCGAGCGGACTGGGCTGCCTCTCTCCATCGGGATCTCTGCGGCAAATACCCATGACAGCCAGGGGCTGGAACCCCTGGTACGGGGTATCCCGCCGATCCGCTCTCGACGCGGCCCGCGACGGCGACGGCCTGACAGGCTCCACGCCGACAAGGGCTATGACTACGACCATCTGCGCCGATAGCTCCGGGCCCGGAACATCATCCCGCGCATCGCCCGCAAGGGCATCGAGCCCTCTCATCGGCTGGGCTGCCACCGGTGGACCGTGGAGCCGAGGGTGGCGTGGCTGGCCGGGTGCCGTCGCCTGCACCGTCGGTACGAACGCAAGGCAGAACACTTCCTCGCCTTCGCCGGAATCGCCGCCACCTTGATCTGCTATCGCAGGCTTGCGAAGGCCGTCAACTCGACGTGATCCGTAAAGTACGGCCACCATACGACGCCGGCCCAACGCGAGAGGCCGCGCCCAGCACACAACGTTGAGGAACTCATGACTGACTACCTGGCCGCCGCCATGGCGATGCTCGGCCCGGCCCAGAACCGCCATGCGGACCCGGTTGCCTGGGACCGTCTCCACGCAGAGCTCGGCATACAACTACCTCGCGATTACAGGATCCTTGTGGACGCGTTCGCCCCCATTCAGATCAACGGGCACCTGTATCTCTCCCACCCCTCGACCGAGCGATGGAACCTGGGCCAAGACATCCGGGGCAAGATCCAGGCGTGGTCCGATGTGCCGTGGGACGACCTAGACCTCGACGCGGATGAGGACCCCCGCCGGCTCCTCGGACTCGACGAGCTGAGCTTTGGAACCCGCAACGGGCTGTGGCCGATCGCGAGCACCGACCGAGGAGAGACCATTTTCCTGCTCGCTGGCACCAATGCCCCAAGGCTCCTGGTGAACTATGACGAGACCTGGGCAGAGCACCGCATGAGCTTCGCAGAATGGCTCTACCGCTACCTCGTCGGCGAAGACATGTCCGGACCCAACAGCGCAGCCTTTTACCCCGGCCCCGTGCAGTTGCGGCGCCTGCCGATGTCCGCCGACGAACGCCCCGAGCCTTGGTACGGCCCAGACCGCGGCATGTGAGAGGCTACCGCTTCACTCGCCACGGCAGCCCTAATGAGATCACCTCTTAGTCGAGGGACTGCAACCTCTTGAGGGTCCGCTGGGCGACGGCCGCCTCTGGGCCGTGGATGTCGGTGACGGCGGCGAGGAGTTCGTTGCCGAGCTTGCGCGCGTCATGGGCCGGGACTGTGCGCCAGAGGCCGTAGACGCGCCGGGTGGCTTCCTCGGTGTCCGGGTGAGCAGGGCCTTGGATCGTGGCCCGCAGGCGCGCGGTGTGCAGGTACCATCCCAGCGCGGTGGCGTGATCATCCATCAGGTGAGCAATGTGTCCCCGGACTTCCCGGATGTGGACGGTGTTCAGGTGCTCGACGCCACACTCGGCGGCAATTTCGATATCGAGCTGGTAGGCCATCCACGCGGCGTCCTGCAACTGGCCGCCGGTGGCCGCAGCGGCGACGGCGGCCAGGCGCCCGCGGAGCACTTCCGGAATCTGGGCCTGAGGGCCGGTCTGCGCGGCGGGGGCGAGGGCCGGGGCGCCCCAGAATGCGGGAGTCACGGTGCCCCAGGGGCGGAACAGCTCTTCGTGCTCGTGCATGGCGGTTCGCCCTTCGGTTGTGCGGGTCACCACTTCACCACCCGGCGGACTTCGGTGATTCGGGTCATGGCGTTTGTGGAGTTGCGCCAGCTGCTGTACGAGACGATCCGGGTCCGCACGCCGGTGCGGGGCGCCTCGATGATCTTGCCGTCGCCGATGTACATGCCGACGTGCCCCGGGCGCGCGTCCGATCCGTCGCTGCCCGGATTGAACACCAGGTCCCCGGGCTTGGGGTCGTCGATACTGACCCGGTCGCCGATGTTGACCTGGTCGTATGTGACCCGAGGGATGGCGACCCCGGCGGCCCGGTAGGCCTGCTGCATCAGAGACGAGCAGTCGCACCAGCGGGCGGACCTCTGGCCGTGGGCGTTGGTGCAGTCGCCGCCGAGGTGGTACCAGCCGCCCCTCTGCTGCAGTGCCCAGGCCACCGCGGTGCGGACCTTGGGCGGTGTTCCGGCGGGCAGAGTGTATCCGGCAGGCAGATCCACCTCCTCGCTGGACACGGGGGCGGTGAACTGCCGGGCGGAAGCCATGATGATCTGGACGTAGTTGTATGTCTGGCCTTCGGCGAACTGCTCGTCCGGAACGCCCTGGTACTGGTCGACGCGGCCCCAGCCGGCGTTGTAGCCGGCGAGCGCGAGTTCGAGGGGTGAGCCGTTGTACTGGGGATGTGCCCTGCCCTTCTTGAGCAGGCTGCACATGAACTTCCCCTGCCCGGCGATGGCGTCCGCAGGTTCCCAGACGCTCTTGGTCCCGTTGTCGTTTCCGTCCACGGCCCAGGTCGGCCAGGTATCCGGCATGAACTGGGCGATGCCCTGCGCACCGACGTCGGGAGACTCAGCACTCGGGTTGAAGTTCGATTCCTGTTTCAGCTGGGCAGCCAGGATCGACGGCGGCAGCCCTTGGTCACAGTCCGCCGAGGCATTGAGGATCATCGACGCGTACTCGGCCGGGACGCCTCCCGTGCCGATCCTGAGGCTGCCCGCTGTCGGCTCCACGCTGCCCCCGGCCCTGTCGTCGTCGAACGTCGCGATGAGCAGCACGATTCCCATGCCTACCGCGACCGGTGTCATGACCGCCCCACCGACGGCAACGGCTAGCCATCGCTTGACGCGCACAGTCCCCCTAGACCTGCACTCTAAATTTGCGTAAAAGAATCCTGCCGTGCGGTCTGTTCTACTGGGAATAGGCCGCGCTCGGGTCGATTGATGATGCGTAACACTATGCCATCGCAGCTCTATGTGACGCAGATTGACAATATGTTTAGTTGTTGCGCGCATCAAAGCGATATGGTTCCGAGGTGCTTGTGAACGATGAACAGCGCGCTGGATTAGCCATCGCAAAGAATCGAATCTGCCGTGTGTGGGGGTAAGGGTGGGCAAATGGGAAGGCGCGCTGATGGCGCTACCTGCCGGATCCCGTCTGGTGCTGCCGGTGATGGCAGCGACCGGGGGCAGCGGGCGCTCCACCGTGGCCGATCTGCTCGCCAGAGCGATGACCGTGGCCGGAAGCGGGACGGTTGTGCTCGACACCGCACCGCGCCTGTCCTCGCCCTGGCCCTCGTGGACCGTCGGGCAGGAAGTCGGAGGCCTGGCAGTGCTTCCGTCTGACCGGCCGCTGACCCGATCCGAGGTCCAGCGCGCGGCCGCCTGGCGGCTGGCCGGGCGGGGTACGGGCTGGCAGGTGCTGACCGACAGACGTAACTGGCACAGTCCGCCGCTCGCGCTTCCGCAGGACCCTGCCGCCTGGCTCCAGCTGGCTGCCATCGGCGGATGGCAAGCCGTCATCGCCGACACCACACACCCCGTCGCCCACGACATCCTTGACGCACGCTGCGCCGGGCGGATCGGACAGACCCGGGCCTGGTGCGAACTTCCCTACGCGGTACCGGTGGTGTGTGCGGCCGCCACCGCCAGCGGCGTCCAGGCCTTGCAACAGGCAGTGATGGCGCTGCATGCCGACGGCATGCCGCTGCAGCGCACGGTGGCCGTACTCGTCGCACAGACCGACGGACGGCTGCCCGCAGTCGTCCGGGCAGGCGCGACGATGCTGACCTCCCGCACCGCCGCCGTGGTGCACCTCCCGCACGACCCGCACATCCGCACTCACGGGCTGCGGACGGCATCGCGGCTGCGCTCACGCACCCGGCAGGCCGCCCACTCGCTCGCCCAGGCAGTCCTGACAGTGGCCGGTGCCACCTGGGGCATGCCGCTTCCCGAGGCGCCGCGCCCCGCGCCGCTCGCCGTCGCTTCCCCCGCTTCCAGACCACTTTGACGAGGTGTCGGCTATGACCTTGATGACCATCCTGCACACCTTGGCCACCGACCCGGACCTGCACGTACTCGCCGACGGTAAGGACCCGATTGTCCCGAAATACAGCCCGGAACTTCCCGACGCGGTGAACACCCAGGTCAAGACGATCCTGTCCTGGACGGCCGGGCTCGGTCTCGCAGCATCAGTGGGCGGCGGACTGTTGGGATGGCTCCTGGTGGCGGTAGGACACAACAGCGAACGCGCACAGCTGGCCGCCCGAGGCAAGCAGTCCGTGCTGTGGAGCCTGTTCGGGGCCGGAGGTATCGGTGTGACCAGCAGCCTCGTCCTGGCGTTCTACAACATGGCGAAGTGAGGCGGCGGCAGATGGACACCCACGACCGCAGCGCTCGAAAGGCCAAACTCACCCTTGCCGGGCTTGCCGGGCTCGCCGCCGCAGGACTGATTGCCGGCGGTGTTGCGGCCTACTCCCTCCTCGGAACTGACGATTCAGCGAAGAAAACAGCAGTCCCCACTGCCACCGCGAAACCAGGACCGTCCGGCTCTGGACCAGATGCGGGTGGGCAGGCGATGACGCCGGAGAGAGCGAAGAAGGTACCGCTGAGCGTACCCACCGGGCAGAAGGACGGTGTCTCGACAGGCTTCCCGCACAACTACGTGGGCGCGATCTCGACGGCTGTCTACTTCTGGGAGGAGTACGCATTTCTCGACGACCAGAAGGCCCGTCAGCAATTGATGGCGGTTGTGTCGCCGGACGCCACCGGGTACATCGACGAGCAGATCTCTGAAGTCCGCAAGATGCGCGAGGGCGCCAACCTGCCGCCGTCCGGCGGAACGCCTGCCGGGATCACCTTCACCACCACCGTCAACGCGGTCCGGGCCCGCACACTCACTAGCTCTGAACTGCCACGCGGAGACGTCATCCACATCTGGATGAACTACGACCGCTACGCGACGACGCCTGAAAAGAGCACGGACGATGACCCGCTCAAGGGCGAGGACATCGACTTCATCGTCAAGTGGCAGGGCGGGGCGTGGAAGCTTACCAACGAACTGGCCTACTGGAAGCAGCGGACCTTCCCCGTCGCCTATTTCCCTGAATCGCCCTATGCATGGCGGGACATGTGGTGGCAGGTGAGGCATGAGGACTGACCGGCCGTCCGCCCGGTTGTGGTGCTTCGTGCTTGCCCTGATGTGCTGCCTGGCCGCTGGGTTGGCTGCGGCTCCCGCCGCCGTGGCGGATCACGGGGGAAAGCACGCCAATTACGGCCCGTCGAAGCCACCCCCTATGGAATGGGCTGCGGGAGGTGATGCCGCAGGGATCGACGACATGGGCCACTGGTGCGTCCTTGACTTTGGCGACTTGGAAGGTTCCTGCCAACCGGCTCCTCCTGGGACGGGTAGGAACACGACCGGCGGTGACATCTGTGAGGGCGCTGACGGTACAGGGGCCGCGAACTGCTCCCAGGAGGGGCGTAGGGCGTTCGAGAAGCGTCGGCTGGCGAAGTGGCGCAAGGAATATCCGAACAAGGCCGACGACCCGAACTATGAGGAGCTGAACAAGTTCATCACCGACTGTGTCGCCAAGGGCGGCACGTTCAAGGACTGCCAACTTGAAGCCGGCTTCAAGCACCCGCCCAAGGCGAAGACCCCCGTCACCTGGGTGGCCGGGAAGATTTCAGAGATGGCCTCGAACGCTCTAAAGGAGGCCGCCCGCTACATCGGTAAGTCCGTGGTGTGGCTGCTGGAGGAGTTCGCGAAGGTCTTCAACGATTCGTCCACCATCGATTTGTCCAAGACCGGCATCGGTAAGCCGAAGGGGATCATGACGGTCCTTTCCCTACTGGTCGCGACGTTCTTGTTGCTGCTGCAGTTCGGGAAGGTGGCGATCAGCCAACGAGGCGAGCCCGCGGCGACTGCCGTGACGGGGCTGGCGAAGTGGGGGATAATCTCGTCGGTCTACGTGATTGCCACGCAGACGGCTCTGACCTGGTCGGATGCCGTGTCCACCTGGATCATCAACTACAGCTTCCACGGCGGCGGCTCGGGTGCGGGCGATGCAACCAAGGCGATGCAGCAGCAGCTGGGCACCCTGTTCGGCGGCCTGATCACCGGTGGCGGCGGCGCGGCGACCGTGGGCACGGCGCTCATCACCGGTGAAGGTGTGACGGCCGCGGCGGTCGGTGTGATCATCGTGGTCGGCATCGTGTGCATCCTGGCGATCGCCGCACTGTGGATCGAGGTGCTGCTGCGGCAGGCCGGAATCATGATCCTCGTGGCGACCATGCCCGTGGTGCTGGCCGGGCAGCTGTCCGACTCCACCCAGGAATGGTGGCCCAAGGCCCGCAACGCGCTGATCGCACTGGTCCTGATGAAGCCGATGATCGTGCTCTGCTTCGCGATCGGGTTCGGTGCCATGTCCGAGGGCGACGGCGTACAGAACATGTTCGTCGGCCTCGTCATCTTCGTCCTCGCCTGCTTCGCCTGGCCCGTCCTGGCGAAGTTCATGACGTTCTCCACCGTCGGCGGCGGGAGCGCGATCGCCTCCGGAATCATGAGCTCGATCGGCTCGTCCGCCGCATCGATGAGCGGCGGCTACCGGCCGGAGTTGGGCGGAGCCGGGGCGGTCGGCGGAGGCAGCGCCTATACCCGTGCCCTGGAGCAGGACAACGCCCAGACCTCCGCCAGCGGCTCCAACGCCGTGCAGGGCACGGGCAGCGGCACGGTAGGCGGGAGCGGACGGTCCTTCGGATCCCGGGTCGTGGGCACGATCGGCCTGCCACTGCAGGTCCTCGCCGCAGGCAAGGACACTCTCGAGTCCGGCATGGCGAGCACCGCTGGCCACGCCGGACTCGACCACGGGGCGGCCGGCGGCCGTCATGTCGTTATCGCACAGCGGCGCCATTCCGCCTCCGCCGGACAACCGCAGGAAGCGGACGACGGTGCGCAGAGCACGCTGCAGCCCGTGCAGCCTCCCAGCCCTCCGACTCAGGGATAGCCGATGACACAACCCATCACCTACAGCGGATGGCAGTCGGAGAAGTCCGGCTTCATGGGGCGGCTTTCTGGGCCCGGTTTTGCCCTGGTCGCCGTGGCCTGCGCGTTGCTGCTCACTCCCGTCAACCTGTCCAGCTGGGCCGCGGCCGCTGTGTGCGTGCCGCTGGCTCTGCTGCTGCTTCTGCTCGCCTTCGGGCGGGTGGGCGGGCTGAGCGCCGATGAATGGATCCTTCTGGCAGTGAGGCATCAGATCGCCGTGGCAAGAAAACAGAACATCTTCTTCAGCGGGCCGTTCGCCCCCCGATCCGCCCGCACCGGGCACCAGCCGATGGATCTGCCCGGCACCCTGGCCCGGCTCCGCCTCCTGGAGGCACCCGACGGTCTGGGAGGGCTTCTCGGTGTCGCGCACGACCCAGTGGCCGGTACGTACACCGCGGTTGCCCGCATCTCGTTCCCTGGCCTGGCGCTGGTGGACAGCGACAAGCAGGCGGCCCGGGTTTCCTCCTGGGCTGCGCTGATGCGCACGTTCTGCACCGAGGACTCGCCCGTCACCCGCCTGTCCGTACACCAGCGGTGCCTGCCAGACGACGGGGCCGCCCTGCGATCATGGACCGCGCAGCACATCACCGCCGACGCACCGCCGGCAGCGGTGAGCGCGCTGGCCGATGTCATGGAAGGGGCCGGTCCTGCGGCGACTTCGCGGGAGACGTACCTGTCCATCACCCTGTCGGCTGCCCGCGCCCGTCTTGCCATCAAGGGCGCCGGCGGCGGCCAGGTCGGCGCCGCCGCCGTCCTGGTGCGCGAGCTCCACGCACTTGGCGGAGCACTGAGCACCGCGAGTCTGCAGGTCGTCCAATGGCTCTCCCCGCGGGGGCTGGCCCAGACGGTGCGCACCGCGTACGACCCCGACGCCCAGGTCGCACTCGCCACCGCCAACGCTGCCGCCCGGACACCGGGATGGGAAGGCACCGAAGAAGGCGTCGACCCGAACCTCGCCGGGCCCGCGGCCGCCGAGACAGGATGGGGTACCTACCGCCACGACGGGGCCTGGACGGTCACCTACCAGGTACGTACGTGGCCGCAGGCCCAGGTGTACGCGACGTTCCTGCAGCCGCTGCTGCGCCCGAGGCGCAACGCCCGGCGCTCGATGAGCCTGGTCTACGAACCGCTCGGCCCGCGCCGGGCCCGCCAGGAGCTCGCGAAGGAGAAGAGCAAGCGGTCCTCGGCCCGGTACCTGCGGGCCAAGACCGGCCGGGACGAGAGCGAGGACGAGCGCCGCGAGGTCAACCTCGCCCGCACCCAGGACATGGCCCGGGCCTCGGGCCAGGGCGTGGTGCGGATGACCGCGGTGCTGTCGGTGACCGTCACCGATCTGGAGGAGCTGGAGACGGCCTGCGCGGAGATGCAGGCCGATGCCGCGGCGTCCGGCCTGGAGCTGCGGCGTATGTGGGGAGCCCAGGACGTCGGGTTCGCCGCCGGCGCGCTTCCGCTCGGCCAGGGACTGCCGGACCGAAGGGTGGGATTCTGATGGGCCTGCTCACCCGCCGCCGCACCAGCGACGACACCCTGCTGAACGCCGCCGGGATCGGCGAAGCCACCGGCATCAACACAACTTCCGTCCCCGCCCAGGCCGGTCCGACGGCCGCTGAGCAGCGCGCGGCCCGTCGTCTCGAAGACGCCGACACCGTGATGCGGATCGCCCCGCGCAAGGGGTGGGCGCACCCGTATGCGGGACGGTCCGCGTCCCTGCCCCGCACGGAGGTGGTGCGCGCCGACACCGGCAACGCGGCCGGCGCCTACCCGTTCCTGCACGCCGGGGCGCTGCCGCCGGTCGGCGCGTACATCGGCCACAACACCCTGACCACGCAGGCGTTCTCCGCCCATCCGGCGGTCTGGGTCCGCGAAGGACTGTGCACCAACCCCAACGTCATGATCACCGGCATCCCGGGGTCCGGTAAGAGCGCCCACATCAAGGCCCTGTGCTTCCGGCTGATGGCGTTCGGCCACCGCACGCTGATCGCGGGCGACGTGAAGGGCGAGTACGCAGGCCTGTGCCGCCACCTGGGAGTCGAGCCGGTCCGGCTCGGCCCCGGTCTGCCCGGCCGCCTCAACCCGCTGGACGCCGGCCCCCTCGGCGCGGGCCTGGACCAGATCACGGACTCGGCCGAACTCCGCAGCCGCCTGCAGGAGATCCACCGGCGCCGCCTGACCCTCCTCAAGGCACTGCTGGAGCTCCAGCTCAAGCGGACGCTGGAGTCACAGGAGGAAGAGGCCTTGGACGTCGCGGTGCGGGAGGTCACCGGCGAACTGTACGGGCAGACCCGCCTCGCGGTGCCCACCCTGCCGCTGGTCTACGACAAGCTGCGCGACCCCACCGACGCGATGGCCCGGGAACTCCGCGTCCGCGACGGCGAAGTGCAGCGGGCCCGCGAGCAGATGGCCACCATCCGCTCAGCACTCGGCTCCATGGTCAACGGCCATCTGGGAGGACTCTTCGACCAGGAGACATCCATCGGCCTGGACTGGGAGGCACCCATCCAGTCCGTCGACATCTCCGCCCTGGAGCAGTACGGCGACGAGACGGTCGCCATGGTGCTGTCCTGCGTCTCCTCCTGGGCACAGGCCGCGATCGACCGGCCCGGACAGCGCCCGTGGGTCGTCGTACGGGACGAACTGTGGCGCCAGATGCGCAGTGGCGGTGCGGCCATGGTCCGCAAGATCGACGCCGACCTCAGGCTCTCCCGGGCGACCGGCACCATCCAGATCCTCGCCACCCACCGCCTGTCCGACTTCGAGAGCGTCGGCGCGGCCGGCTCGGAGGCCGTGGCGATCGCCAAGGACCTCATCTCCTCCTGCGAGACCCGCATCCAGCTCGCCCAGGACACCCGCCCGCTACAGATCACCCGCGAGGCGATCGGACTCACCGACGCCGAATGCGACCTGATCGGCTCCTGGGGCGCCGGCCAACGCGGCCGCGCCCTGTGGAAGGTCGGCCGCGGCGGCGGCTCCCACGCCGTCCAGCTGGTCCTTTCCCACACCGAGCAGAAGCTGTTCGAGACCGACGAGCGGATGGTCGTGTGATGGCGACGCAGAAGAGCGGTCCGTCCACCGCTGCCATGGACGACAACACCCTGCTCGCCACCTACGGTGCGGGCGCCCTGGTCGCGGTCGGCGGCGCGGTACTGCTGGCCGCACCGCTCGCCTCCCTGCTGTCCGGACGCGGCTGGGCGACGCGTACCGACAGCGCCCCCGCCACCGTCCTCACCGCCCTCGTACGCGGTCCAGGTGCCGCCTACGCCCCGGCCCCGCCCGCCTGGCTGTTCTACCTGCTCGCCGTCCTCCTGGTCGTCGCCGTCCTCGCCCTGGCCGTCAAAGCCGTCAGCCTCCTCGACCGCAGCGGCCGCACCGGCGGAGCACAGTGGGGCGGGGCGAAAGTAGAACGGAAACTCTCCGCACCCCAGGACCCGGTCAGGCGCGCCAACCGGATCACCGCCGGACGCGGGATGCGGACCAAGAAGATCGTGGCCGCCCAGCCCAACATCTCCGCGACCGTGTTCGGGGTACCCGGATCGTCGAAGACGACAGGGCTGGTGCTGCCGAACGCCGCCGAGTGGCAGGGCCCCCTGGTCGTGACGACCACCAAGGCCGCCGACCTGGACATCATCTACGCCCGCCGCCGCCACTTCGGCCCGGTCTGGGTGATCGCCCCCGCCGGAATCCCCGACCGCACCACCCAGAAGTGGTCCCCGGTGGACTACTGCACCGACGCCAAAGCAGCCGACCGGATGGCCGCGTGGATGGCAGAAGCCTCCTCCTCCGGCGACGACAAGCGCGCCGCCCCCTGGATCGACCAGGCCAAGAGCGTCCTCAAGGGCATCCTGCTCGCCGCGAACCTCTCCGGCGGCGGCATCAGCACGATGCGCCGCTGGCTGGGCCTGGGCAAGGACGCCGTCGACCACGTCCGCGCCGTCCTGCTGCAGCACGGCTACACCGAAGTCGCCGACGACTACGCATCCCCCTGGCTGCGACTCCACGAAGACGGCATCGGCAGCATCCAGTTCAGCCTCAACGTGCTGGCTCGCGTCTACGCCGACGAAGAAGTCCGCGAAACGTGCTCGGGCACCGACTTCACCGTCGAGGAGCTTCTGGAGCAGAACGGCACCGTCTGCCTCATCGCGTCCGAAGCCGACGCGGAGCGGTTCGCCCCACTGCTGACCTCGATCATCGCGTCGATCATCCACGGTGCTGAAGTCCGCTACAACACCACCGGAAAGCCCCTGGACCCGTCGCTGGGCGTCATGGTCGACGAGGCCGGCAACATGCTCCGCTACCCGAGGCTGCCGAACATCCTCACCACCGGCCGCGGCATGGGCATCGACGTCCTGACCGTGTGGCACGACCTCTCCCAGCTCCGCGACCGGCTCGGCACCCAGAAGGCCAACACCGTGCTCTCCGCGAGCGGCCTGCGGATGCTGCTGCCCGGCTGCGGCGACCTGGAGACCCTGCGCTACTTCTCCGGCCTGTACGGACGCACCGAAGTGATGCGCACCTCCCACGGCCGCTCCCGCGGCGAGTACTCCACCAACACCTCCGCCACCGAGACCGACCTCGCCCCGGTCCACTCCCTCCAACAGCTGCCGAACTTCACCGCGATCGCCCAGTACTCCAACCAGCCCCCGATCAAGGTCAAGATGCGGCTCACCTTCCGCGACAAGGACCTCAAGAAGCTGCTCACCGCCCCCGTTCCCCCGACGGGGACGGTCAGCTTCACCAAAACCGCCGCACCAGGGAAGGCCGACACCCGTGTCTGACGCCCTCGACAACCCAGCCTCCCTGTGGCCGACACCACCAGCCGCTGCCGAGCAGGAGCCTCAGCGGTGGGTGTGGGCTGCCATGCAACCGCCGGAGCGGCGTGCCCGGATGCGCGAACTCGCGACCTGGGTCACCTGGCTGCGCCGCACATTCGAACTCCACAACAACATTCCGCCCTGCTGGTACCGCCACCCGCCCGTCGTCGAGCACCTGACCGCCCTGTACATCGGCTGGCTGCGCACCTATGCAGGCGAGCAGACAGCCGGGCGGGAGCTTGCCGAGGCCGACTGGATCAACACCCTGCATAACTTCACGCCCCGCCTGCAGCTGGCCGCCTGTGCCAGCGGCCGCCACCAGGACCCGCCGCCGCTGGTGCCGCCACCGCCCGACGCCGACGAGGCGTTCGAGGTGTACCTGGTCACCGCCGAGGCCACCACCACGGCGGCCGCGCATCCGGCCGCGGCCGAACTGGCTCGGCGCACCGCTGAACTGGACGCGTTGTTGTAGAGGTGTTGTCGCGTCGCAGAGACAGTACTCACGCGAAGGGAGGAATCGATGGGGGACGAGGGACGGTTTGCCCCTGAGGGGTTTGCTTGTGGCCGACGCCCACCCGATGGAACTCACCGCCTCCGAGCAGCAGCCCGGGGAACCCACAGCCCTCGCGACCGCACCGGTACCCGCCGTCCCGCAGCCGTCAGCGAGTACCACGAGTACGTGCCCGAAACCGTGGCGACGCCGGCAGCCCCGGAACCCCCGCCGCCCACCAAGCCGGACACTGCGACACTGAACGCCGCCCCCGTGCCGGAAAGTGTGGCCGCCGCTGCCAGGCAAGCCCACGGCTTGTTCACCCCCAAACCCGCGGTCCGGGTGCCCAGCGCGGCCGTGCCACCCGCCACTTCTGAAACGCTCGGCCCGGACATCGCACGGGCCAGCAGTCCGCTGCCTGTGGTGCTGACCCCCGGCGCACAGCTCGGCCTCTTCGCCCAGAACGAGGACGCGGCCCCCATGAGCACGCCCACCGAGGAAGCCGATTTGGCCACGGCGACGCGATACGCCCTGCACGCACCCCGCCGCAAGCCGAAGCGATCAGCCAGCAGCGAGATGACGTCCCGGAGATCGCCGAACCGCTCCTGCCAGCCAATGTTCCGGAGCCGCTGCTTCCGCCCGCGACACCCGACCGTATGGAGAAGCCCCCATGGCCACACTCACCGTTGACCCTATCCAGGCGGCCGCCGAGGTCTCCCGGGTCAGCCAGCCGCCCGTCCCTGCCCCGCAAGCGGCGCCGCCATCCGCACTGGAGGCGCGGGCGCGAGCGAATGCCGAGGCGGCGATGCCCGAGGCGCAGCGCAAGCTTCCGCTGTGGACCGGAAACGACCTCCCGGACGGGGCGGGGTGGACCGCACGCAACGGGGTCCTGTACGACGGCTATGGCGCCCCGACATGGAAGTTGAAGACACCTGTTGGCGTCTCGACCCCGACGCAGGCGCCAGCGGTCCCGCCCGCACCGGCCGCTGCTTCCACGGAAGTGGGCCGCACCGATCCGTGGAACGCCTATGGTTCCGCGGACCTGTGGGCTGCCAACCTCATCGAACCGGTGGGCCTGCCCGAGGCGTTCGAGCGGGTGCAGGAGGCATGGGCCGACATCGTTCCGCCCGACCTGGGCACCGCCCAGGACCTCCGCGCCGCCGTCGACAACGATCTGCGCATTCTGGAACAGCAGTGGCGGCGCACGGTGCCCAGCCCACAGGTTGCAACGGACAGTGTGGGTCCGCAGCCCGCGGCCGCTGCCTCCGCCCCCGCCAGTTCGGCCGACCCTCAACTGGCAGCCGCCGCGGTCAACACGGCCCTGCAGGAGGCCGATCGTCATGCTACAGCGCTCAAGAACTCGCCGCAGTGGCAGCGGCTGCAGACTGTCCGCGGCGCTACCGCCCATCTGTGGGACGTCATCAAGGAGAAGGCTGGCCCCTACTGGGAGCGGCTGGCCGACGACGTGCGCGTCCAGGGCTTCTGGCGCACGTTCTCCGCCCGCACCTGCGACACCATCGCCCGCTGGGCGCAGGCCGGGGCCGACCGGCTGCGCAGCGGCGCCACGCGCCCGGACCTGCCGACCGCCGAGGCGCTGCTCAAGGTCTCTGACGCGGCCCTGGCCTACAACAGTCCGCGCAGCGAGCGGCCCGACGCCGACGCCGTGACCGCCGCCCAGGACCAGAATCTCGCTGAAATCTGCCACCTGCGCAGCACCTTGCGGTCGAACGCCCCGATGCCGTACGCCACGCGGGACGACGTCAGGAAGGCCTCTCGCGAGATTGCCAAGGCCTTCCAGGCCTGGGCGGACACCGACATGGGCAAGGAGCTCAGCGCCTCCCCGCACCGCCGTGTAGCGGAGTTCCGCGAGGCCTGGCAGCAGCTGCCGCCTTCGGAGCTGCCTGCCGGTCCCGGGCCGGCGGCCGGGCCCTACAGTGCGGTGGCCGAACACGCGCAGGGGATCGTGCAGCGTGCCCAGGCACAGCCAGGCCGGTTCAGCCCAGCCGACCTCGCCGCCCTGAAGACGATGGCCGATCTCGCCGCGCATCACGGCGGCCGGCTCGCGGCGACCCTCCCACCGGGCCTCACCGGCCCTGCCACCCCGGCCGCAGCCGCCCAGCAGAGTGCGTCCCGCCCCGCGGCGGCGACCCTTGGGTCGGCCGCCCGGACGGGTGCGTCCCGTCTCTCGACCTGAGCCCGTTGTTGTCCCCACTGAGAACCGAAGGAGAACGCGCTGAGCACGCCGAAAGAGCCCACAGGCACGGTGGTGGAGGCGGTAAAGCTCGAAGCACCGCTACTACGGCTGTTGACGGACCCGGAGATCCTGGAGCGGGAGGCCCGGCTCCTTCGAGCGGAGGACGCTGCCCGACGCCTCGCGCAGCCACTGCAGGAGTAGCGCGCGAGCCCGGACCCATGTAAGTCCGGGCTCCTGCTCTCTTCTCCGGACCGGCGACAGAGGCCAAAGATTCACGGAATTTGAGGTCCCGAGCTTGTCGGAGCCGTCGGCCCTGGTGTCGGGCTGGGGCCATGCGCCGTCTCGCCAGCGCCTCCTACGCCGAGGAGGAGCGCGACGACGGTGACCCGAGGCTTCATCTGCCAGCTTCCTGTGTATCGGAGGTTTCCACGACTAGCCTCCGCAGCATGCTGCGTATCGCCGACGCCCGCACGGGTCGCCTCGTGGAAATTCCCTCCGCGCACCGCCACCTGCTGCGCATTTGCGTCCATCTGCCGGTCGCCGACAACGGGATCGGTGCAGTGCACCTGCGTGTGCTGCTGCTCGGCGACGTACTGGCGCGCACCGCTGAGCTGCACGGCCTGCAGACCCTCACGGTGCTCACCGTGCCGGACCTGCCGCAGGAGCAAGTTCAGGCGCTCGACCGGGTCATGGCCGTACTCGGCATCCACCCGCCCGCCACCGTCCGTGCTCACGATCCGAGCGGGACACCGAGCGCTGCTGCCGACGTGCATGTGCTCGCGCACGGTACTGACCAGCAGGACAGCGTCGGCGGGGTACGGATCGATGTGGGCCGGGTCGGCGCGGCACCCCCGGACGAGGGAGGTCCAGGCTCCCCGGACACAGCCGCCCCAGAGGGAACCGACCCGCTGGCTATCAGGATGCTGTTGCTCGGCCAGGCCTACCGCACGCCCGTCATGGTCACCGGTGCCGCGCTCGTCGAGGCCCGGCGGACACTGCGGCACTGGCGGCAACTGGTGGCCGACTGGGCGCAGGAGCCATCCAGGCCGATCCCTGTCGACCTGCTGCGACAGGCTCATGCCGCGCTCGCCGACAATCTCGGCGTCCCCGCCGTCCTGGACATGTTGCGCAGCGTGGAGAGGGACGCGGACGTGGCGGCCGGTGCCAAGTTCGAGACGTTCGCCCATTTCGACCGCGTCCTCGGGCTGGACCTCGCGCGCGAGGTCGGCCACCAGGACCAGGTGACACCATGACCTCGGGCGACTCCCGATGCCTGGTCGTGCTGCGGCACGCCAAATCTGCCTCCTTCTTCCACAGCTCGACGGCGTGATCGTCGCGCTCGAGTGCTCTGCGGGCGGGTGCCTGCCAGGACCAGCCGTGCCGTTTCAGCAGCCGCCATACTGTCGTCACCGACAGACTCAGCCGGAGCTGGTGGCGGATCACCGTCCGGACCCTGGCCAGGGTCCACCGCTCCTCCCCGAAGCCGTGCGCGGCCGGACCCTTGCCCAATTCCTCTTCCAGCACGGCGAACTGGGCATCGGGGACAGCCGGGGAGTTCGCCGGTCCGGCCGAGCGCAGGGCCGCCCGCCCGCCCTCGCGCCAGGCGCGGCGCCAGCGTTCCACCGACCGCACACTCACCCGCAGATCCTTTGCGATCACCGCGGTCTTCTCACCCGCTGCGAACCGCCGACCGGCCTGAAGCCGGATCCCCTCACGAAACGCCCGACGCTCAGCGGTCAGGCCCCCGCCCTCTGGATAACGCATATCAACGGCATACCGCGAGGATCATCAACCGTCACTACCCGACGACAACCCGAAATCCTCAGTAACAACGTGACAGCGCCCGTCCCTGACTTTATCGTTCACGCAGTCGATGAAGACGACCGGATAAACGCGGCGGTTTCCACCATTCGGCCATCACCGCGCGTGTCTCCAGTATCGGCCGCGATTGACCCGTCGGAGTGAAGTTGACTGGCACTCCCGAGTACGCCAGAACTCCCTGGATGAAAGGGAGATGAGAGAAATTCACCCGCCATGCCTGCTTGTGTTCCCCTTCGGACGAACTCTTCTCAGAGGATCCTCATGCTGGGCGCCCGGATGCAGTACCGACAGGGCGGCGCGCCGCTGTTCCTGGCAAGACCGCTCTGAACGAGGTCCCGGGACATCGTGATTCCGTGCCGGAACGACCGGCACGGAAGGGACGAACGAACAATGAATCTCACCATCAAGCGCGCTGTCGTCACCGCGGTCGCCGCGATCTCGGTGCTCGCGGGATCGGCGACTGTCGCGAGCGCCGCCTCCCCGCACGGCGGCTCGAAGCATCACTGCAAGCACGAGAAGTTCAACCAGCACGGGAAGTCCACCAAGATCCGCCACGGCGGCCGGCAGCACCGCACGATCCACCTGAAAGGTCACCGACTGCCCGTCAAGTTCCTCGTGGCGAAGGGGCATGCGCACAGGTCGCATTGATTCCGGCCCTCTTTACGGCGCCTCCGTGCGAGCTACG
>NZ_JBHVEE010000122.1:0-29786 GCF_042802415.1 Streptomyces sp. NPDC057486
AGGGGCAGATCTTCGTCAAGGGCGAGGTCATCAAGACGGTTCCCGAGTCGAAGATCGTCGAGACGCTCATCGAGGAAGCCCTGAAGATCGCCGAGGGCATGGACGACGCGGGGACACCGTCAGGTGTTCCTGCCGTCACCGTGAGCTGAGACAGGACCGGAGAGGGGGCCCGAGCGTGACCATTCTGGAGACCATCCGGGGACCGCACGACCTGAAGGCGCTGAGCGGACCGGAACTCGACGAACTCGCCGAGGACATCAGGAAGTTCCTGGTCGAGGCGGTGGCCAGGACCGGCGGACATCTGGGGCCCAACCTCGGGGTGGTGGAGCTGTCCATCGCCCTGCACCGGGCCTTCGACTCACCGGTGGACCGCATTCTGTGGGACACCGGGCACCAGAGCTACGTGCACAAACTGCTCACCGGGCGGCAGGACTTCTCCAAGCTGCGCGGCAAGGGCGGCCTGTCCGGCTACCCCTCCCGCGAGGAGTCCGTGCACGACATCATCGAGAACTCGCACGCCTCGACCGTGCTCGGCTGGGCGGACGGCCTGGCCAAGGCGAACGAGGTGCTCGGCCGCCCCGACCACGTCGTCGCCGTCATCGGGGACGGGGCGCTCACCGGCGGCATGGCCTGGGAGGCGCTCAACAACATCGCGGCGGCGCGGGACCGGCCGCTCATCATCGTGGTGAACGACAACGAGCGCTCGTACGCCCCGACGATCGGCGGGCTCGCGGACCACCTGGCCACCCTCCGTACCACCGACGGGTACGAGCGCTTCCTGACGTGGGGCAAGGACGTCCTGCAGCGCACCCCGGTCGTCGGACAGCCGCTGTACGGGTCGCTGCACGGCGCGAAGAAGGGGTTCAAGGACACCTTTGCCCCGCAGGGCATGTTCGAGGACCTGGGGCTCAAGTACGTCGGGCCGATAGACGGGCACGACATCGCAGCCGTCGAGTCCGCACTGAGCCGCGCGAAACGCTTCCACGGCCCGGTGCTGGTGCACTGCCTCACCGAGAAGGGCCGCGGCTACGCGCCCGCACTGCGCGACGAGGCCGACCGGTTCCACACCGTCGGCGCGATGGACCCGCTGACCTGCGCACCGCTCGCGCCGACGGTGAGCCCGTCGTGGACCTCGGTGTTCGGGGACGAGATCGTCGCGATCGGCGCCGAGCGGCCGGATGTCGTCGCCATCACCGCGGCGATGCTGCACCCCGTCGGGCTGACGAAGTTCGCCGAGGCGTTCCCCGACCGGGTCTGGGACGTCGGTATCGCGGAGCAGCACGCGACGGTCTCCGCGGCGGGGCTCGCCACCGGGGGGCTGCACCCGGTCGTCGCCGTCTACGCCACCTTCCTGAACCGCGCCTTCGACCAGCTGCTGATGGACGTCGCCCTGCACCGGTGCGGGGTGACGTTCGTCCTCGACCGGGCCGGGGTCACCGGCCCCGACGGCGCCTCGCACAACGGCATGTGGGACATGTCCGTGCTCCAGGTCGTCCCCGGGCTGCGGATCGCCGCCCCGCGCGACGCGGAACGGCTCCGGGAGGAGCTGCGCGAGGCCGTTGCCGTCGACGACGCACCGACCGTGCTGCGTTTCCCCAAGGAGGCGGTGGGGGAGCCGGTACCGGCGACGGGCCGCGTCGGTTCCATGGACGTACTGCACCGCGCCGACGACCCCCACGTCCTCATCGTGGCGGTCGGTGCGCTCGCCTCCGTCTGCCTGCAGGCCGCCGACCTGCTCTCGGGCGGCGGCATCCGCTGCACGGTCGTCGACCCGCGCTGGGTGAAACCGGTCGACGACCAACTCGCCCCGCTTGCCGCACGCCACCGGATGGTGGCCGTCGTCGAGGACAACAGCCGCGCGGGAGGCGTCGGTTCGGCGGTCGGGCAGGCGTTGCGCGACGCCGGTGTCGACGTACCGCTGCGGACCTTCGGTATCCCCGAGCAGTTCCTCGCGCACGGCAAGCGTGCGGAGGTGCTGGCCGACATCGGGCTCACTCCGGTCGAGATCGCCGGCCGGATCAGTGGCGCGCTGGCCGCCAAGAAAGCGGTCCGGGGGATTGAGGAGAGCGGCGAATGAAGGACGACGGGCCCAAGGGCTTCGATCTGGCGCAGCTCCTCGCGGAACGCGGCGCCGAGCGATACGAGCTGCACACGAAATACCTCAACCACCAGCTCCCGCGGATGCTGCACACCATCGGCTTCGACAGGGTGTACGAGCGGGCCGAGGGTGCCCACTTCTGGGACGCGGACGGCAACGACTACCTCGACATGCTCGCCGGCTTCGGCGTGATGGGTCTGGGCCGCCACCACCCGGTCGTCCGCAAGGCACTCCACGACGTCATGGACGCCTCGCTCGCCGACCTCACCCGCTTCGACTGCCAGCCGCTGCCCGGACTGCTGGCCGAGAAGCTGCTCACGCACAGTCCGCATTTGGACCGGGTCTTCTTCGGCAACAGTGGTACGGAAGCCGTCGAGACCGCGCTGAAGTTCGCCCGGTACGCCACCGGGAAGTCCCGCATTCTCTACTGCACCCACGCCTTCCACGGCCTGACAGCCGGGTCGCTCTCGGTCAACGGGGAATCGGGCTTCCGGGACGGCTTCGCACCGCTGCTCCCCGACACCGCCGTCGAGCTCGGCGACCTCGACGCACTGCGGCGCGAACTGGGACGGGGCGATGTGGCTGCGCTCGTCGTCGAGCCGATCCAGGGCAAGGGCGTCCACGAGGCGCCGCCCGGCTACCTGCGCGCCGCACAGGAGCTGCTGCACCGACACAAGGCGCTGCTCATCGCCGACGAGGTGCAGACTGGTCTCGGCAGGACCGGCGACTTCTACGCGTACCAGCACGAGGAAGGCGTCGAACCCGACCTGGTCTGTGTCGCCAAGGCGCTCTCCGGCGGCTATGTGCCGGTCGGGGCGACCCTCGGGAAGGACTGGATCTTCAGGCGTGTCTATTCGTCGATGGACCGGGTTCTGGTCCACTCGGCGAGCTTCGGCTCCAATGCCCAGGCAATGGCGGCGGGGCTCGCGGTCCTGGCGGTGATGGAGGACGAGGAGACCGTCGCGAACGCCCGCCGCACCGGCGATCTGCTGCGCGAGCGCCTCGCCGCGCTCACCGCGCGCTACGAACTGCTGCACGAGGTCCGTGGCCGCGGGCTGATGATCGGCATCGAGTTCGGCCGGCCGAGCTCGTTGAAGCTGCGCAGCCGCTGGACCATGCTGCAGGCGGCCCGCAAGGGTCTCTTCGCGCAGATGGTCGTCGTACCGCTCCTGCAGAAACACCGGATCCTCACCCAGGTCTCCGGCGACCATCTGGAAGTGATCAAGCTGATTCCGCCGCTGGTCATCGGGGAGCCGGAGGTGGACCGGTTCGTGACCGCGTTCACAGCGGTGATGGATGACGCACACAGCGGCGGGGGGCTGCTGTGGGACTTCGGGAAAACGCTGGTCAAACAGGCCGTCGCCAACCGCTGAGTGCGGGTTTGCCTCAGAGGCAAGACATTTGCCTCTCAGGCATGATCCTGGCCCAATAGGTACATGAACTCTCCCCATGGAGGGGTGGCCGACGAGCTGCCCGGGGTCGCGCCACGCCTGCGCGATCTGCGCCGCCGCCGTGGCCTGACCCTGGAGGCCGCCGCCCAGCACGCCGGGCTCTCCCCGGCACACCTGTCCCGGCTCGAAACGGGCCGGAGGCAGCCGTCGCTGCCCATGCTCCTCGGGCTTGCCAGGATCTACGGTACGACGGTCTCCGAGCTGCTCGGCGAGATCGCCCCCGAACGTGACGCGATCGTCCGCGGTGGCCGGTTCGAGGGGGCAGAGGCCGACGGCTGGATGTACCGGCAGGCCGGCGGGTCCGGCCGGGCCATGCAGGCCCTGCGCGTCCGGGTCCCGTACGGGACCCAGGGCGATCTCGTGCGGGTCCATCCCGGCGAGGAGTGGTTGTACGTCCTTGCCGGGCGGCTGCGGGTGAGCCTCGGTGACACCGTGCACGATCTCGACCCGGGCGACAGCGCCCACTTCGACTCGCTCACCCCGCACCGGATCGCCGCCGTGGACCGGGACGGATCCGAGCTGCTCTTCGTCCACACCCTGTTGCAGAGCCCCGCCGCCGGGCTGTGCCTCGGCAGCGGTATCCACCGTCGCTGAGACCGGCCCGGCCGGTCACCAGAGAGGACTGTCATGTCCGATTCAGAGCACTTCGATCCGCTCACCCCGAGGTCCCGGAAGAACTACGAGGCGCAGGAGCGGAAGTTTCCGCGCGGTGTGGTGATCAGGCTGTTCGCCTACCTCATCGCGGGACACATCTTCGCGGCCTTCCTCTACCTGCTCTTCGCGGTCGCCGGAAAGGGCTGACCTGCGCGGTCCGGCCAAGGGCTGTCCCGTAGTCCCTGGCGGGCGCACGACGCCGGCTACGGCACCTCGCTGCGTTGTCGGAACGCCCGAATACGTCCGGTATGAGGACGCTCCTCCGCCTTGCGATGCACCGGATCCGACGCCGTGCGCTGTTCCGCCAGGTGTTACGGGACAGCCCTCAGGCCTCGTCGAGGAGTCGCCCGCGCAGCCGCTCCAGGACCTCCGGAGTCAGCTTCAGGCCCTCGGCGAGATAGCGGTCCGTGCTGCCCCAGGTCTCCTCGATGGTGCTGAAGGCCTGGGCGAGGTACTCGGCGCGGGCGTCGAAGAGCGGGCTGAGCAGCTCCATCACCTCGGGCGACATCCCGGTCGCCGAGGTGTCGGTGCGCCGGACCTTGTACCGGCGGTGCGGATCGTTGGACTTCAGGTAGTCGGCCTCGATGGCCTCGCGCTCGACGCCGACCGCCAGCAGTGAAACCGCGATCGAGAGACCGGCACGGTCCTTGCCGGCCGCGCAGTGCATCAGCGCGGGAACGCTGTCCTCGGCCAGGGCGTGCAGTACCCGGCTGTGCTCGGCGGTACGGTCCCTGATGATCGACTTGTACGAGGCGGTCATCCGCGCGGCTCCCTTGCCGTCGGCAAGGATGGAGCGCAGCTGCTGGATGTCGCCGTCGCGGACCATCCGCCAGAATTCGGCGCCGTCGGCCGGGTCGGAGAGCGGGATGTTCACGTTGCGTACGCCCGGCAGGTCGACGTCCAGGCCGTCGAGCCTGTGGTCCGCCGCATTGCGGAAGTCGAAGATCGTGTGCAGTCCGAGGCTGCCGAGGAACGCGGCGTCCCCGTCGGTGGCGTGCGCGAGGTGACCGCTGCGGAAGAGCCGTCCGTACCGCACCCGGCGGCCGTCCGTGGTGGGCAGGCCACCCACATCGCGGAAGTTGCGCACACCTGCCAGCTCGGGTTCCGTCGACGGGACCTGCGGCACCTGCTGCGTCACGGTGTCTCCTGGAGTGTCTGGCGTCGGCGCGGCTCGCCGGCGAGGTCAGCTCCTGCGACGATACGACATTGATTCCTCGGGCAATCATCTCGGCCGTTTCCTGCTGAACTCCCCCCGAAATTCCCATCGCACGGGCGTTGCCCGGCCGTCGGCCGACGGCCGATGATGTGCGGAACTGTGGGAATGTGGGGATGGCATGATCGAGACGGGTGACCGGGGTCGGACCTGGCTGCTGACCGGGGCGAGCGGCAGCTATGCGCTGCACCTCACCGACCGGGACCGACTGCTGCATCTGCACTGGGGGCCACGGATCTCCCTCGCGGCCGCCGAGGCCCTCGCCGCCGCGCCCGAGCCGCCCTTCCGGGGCTTCGAGTCGCAGCTGGACGGCCGCGAGGAGTACCCGGTCGAGGGTGGCCCCCGCTTCGTCCGGCCCGCTCTCTCCGTACGCACCCCCGAAGTCCGTGGCACCGAATGGGTGTTCGCCGGGGCCGCCGTGGACGGCGACGAACTCCGTATCGCGTTCGCCGACTCCGTGCAGTGGCTCGCGCTCACCCTGCACTACCGGATGCGGGACGACTCCGATGTCATCGAGCGCTGGGCCACTGTGAACCGCACCGGTCCTGACGGTCCGCCGCTGGAGCTGCTGCGCGCCGACGCGGCGGCCTGGTCACTGCCCGCCCGCGACAGCTGGCGGCTGAGCCAGCTGCACGGCCGCTGGGCGGCTGAGACACAGCTCGTACGGTCGGAGCTGACGTACGGCGAGAAGGTCCTCTCCAGTCGGCGCGGCCACACCGGACACCAGTCCCTGCCATGGGTCGCGCTCGACGCGGACGGCGCCGCCACCGAGGAGTACGGCGAGGTGTACGGCTGCGCGCTCGGCTGGTCCGGCTCGTGGCGGATCGCGGTGCAGCAGCTCCCCGACGGGCTCGTGCAGATCACCGGAGGCGCCGGATACGACGACTCCGGGCTGCTTCGGCTGGCACAGGGGGAGACGTACACCACACCGGTGTTCGCCGGTCTGTGGAGCGCCGAAGGGTTCGGCGGGGCGAGCCGGGCCTGGCACGCCTGGCAACTGGCCCATGTCGTCCCGGACGCCGAGAGCCTGCGGCCGGTGCTCTACAACTCCTGGGAGGCGACCGGCTTCGACATCGCGGAGGACCAGCAGCGCGCTCTCGCCGAGCGCGCCGCCGCGATGGGCGTCGAGCTGTTCGTCGTGGACGACGCGTGGTTCGGGCAGCGCACCAGCGACCGGGCCGGACTCGGCGACTGGACCCCCAACCCCGAGCGATTCCCCGGCGGGCTGAAGCCGCTCGCCGACGAAGTGCACGGGCTCGGCATGCAGTTCGGCATTTGGGTCGAGCCGGAGATGGTGAACGCCGACAGTGATCTGTATCGCGCGCACCCCGACTGGGTGCAGCACTTCCCCGGGCGGACCCGGACCGAATTCCGTCATCAGCTGGTGCTCAATCTGGCCCGGACCGATGTGCAGAACCATCTGTGGGAGCAGCTCGACACGCTGCTCTCCAGCGCCCCGATCGACTATGTGAAATGGGACTTCAACCGCTGCTTCACCGATGCGGGCTGGCCGGGCGAGGACTATCCGCAGAAGCTCTGGATCGCGCATGTTGACGCGCTCTACGCACTGATCGACCGGCTGCGGGCCGCCCACCCCGGCGTCGCCTTCGAGTCCTGCTCGGGCGGCGGCGGCCGGATCGACCTGGGGATCCTCGCCCGTACCGACCAGGTGTGGACCTCCGACAACACCGACCCGCTCGACCGGCTCGCCATCCAGGAGGGTTTCGGGCAGATCCATCCGGCGCGAGTGATGGCCGCCCGGGTCACCGACAGTCCGAATGTCCAGCTCAACAGCAGAACCAGTTCGCTGCGCTTCCGCTTCGTCAGTGCGATGGCCGGGGTGCTCGGGGTCGGCGGGGATCTCACCGAGTGGAGTGACGAGGAGCTGGCCGAGGCGCGGAGCTGGGTTGATCTCTACAAGGAGATCCGCCCCACGGTGCAGCACGGCGCGCTGTACCGGCTGCGTGCCCCGCGCGGTGGGCTCGTCGCCGTGCAGTACGTGCACGGCGACGAGGCCGTGGTGCTGATGTGGCTGGAGGCGCAGCGGTACGGGGAGCGGCCGCCGGCCCTGCGGCTGCGCGGGCTCGACCCCGCGGCGACATACACCGACCTGGACACCGGGGCGGTCCACCACGGTGCCGTGCTGCTGCATCAGGGTCTGCACACCGGGCTGCGGGGGGATCTGGACGCGAAGGTGCTGAGGCTCCGACGTGGCGGACGCTCATGACATGTCCGTATTGAGGTATTTAGCGAAACATGGCCTACTTCTGCGGGAGATGATGGCCTACTCGTGAGCGGGATCATATCCGTGACGGTGTGTGGTGGCGCCACGGATGGGTATTCCGGACGTCGCGCGGAAAGTCAAGATCCGTAATCCACGGAGGGTGACCGGAATTCCGCGCCGATTTCCCTTCGCGGATTCCCTTGAGTAATCGATGGCTTGTTTCCGCCGTCCTCGCTCGCCTAAGTTCACCCTCAATCCGGACGGACCGCCTAATCCTGCCGCCGCCCGGAATTCGCACCCACTCACGTGTGGCAGGAGCGGGGGAACCAGGTAGGCCGCCGCCCGGAGAGATCCGGCCGGCTCGGGGTGAAGTCGCGAACTGCGACCGGGCATCTCCAGCCCGAACCCGACAGCTCACCTCGTAGGCGCCGGAGAGGAAATTCTTCATGCCCACATCGGGTAAGCATCGCCGTACCAAGTCCAGCACGATCGCCCGTGGCGTCGCCGCCGTCGGCGCCGGTGGGGCCGTCATCGCCCTTCCGCTGCTCGGCGCCACCGGTGCCCACGCCGCGGAGCAGGCCGCGCCCACCGCGCAGTCGGCAGCCACGCACGTCGCCGTCGAGGCCGCGCCGGTCGCGAAGAAGCAGGTCGAGACCCGGACGTACTCCGTCGTCGCCGGTGACTACCTGTCGAAGATCGCCGCCGAGCAGCAGGTCGAGGGCGGCTGGCAGAAGCTGTACGAGGACAACCGCGAGGTCGTCGGCGAGAACCCGAGCCTGATCTTCCCGGGCATGAAGCTGACGCTCGGCGGCAAGCCGGCCGGCTCCGCCGCGGCGGACACGCAGTCCGCCCCGGCTCCGTCGACCTCCTCGGCCGACAAGTCCACGTCGCAGTCCAAGGCTTCGGAGTCCGCCAAAACCTCCGCCGCGGCGGTCCAGAGCACCAACTCCGGCTACGTGCACCCGGTCCCGGGCAAGCACACCACCGCCTACCGTGCCTCCGGCGCCAACTGGTCCAGCGGCAGCCACACGGGTATCGACTTCCCGGTCGCCACCGGCACCAGTGTCAAGGCGATCACCTCCGGCACCGTCGTCACCGCCGGCTGGGGTGGCGCGTACGGCAACCAGGTCGTCATCAAGCACGCCGACGGCCACTACTCGCAGTACGGCCACATGTCCTCGCTCTCCGTCTCGGCGGGCCAGACCGTGACCGCCGGCCAGCAGGTCGGCCTCTCCGGCGCGACCGGCAACGCCACCGGCCCGCACCTGCACTTCGAGGTCCGCACCGGCCCGGCGTACGGGTCGGACATCGACCCGATCGCCTACCTGGCCTCGCACGGGATCTACGTCTGATCCACGGCTGACCCGGTCGGCTCGGTGAAGGGGCGGTGCGCGGCGGCGCACCGCCCCTTCACTTATTCCCCCTTTACCAAAACCTGACCGGGTGGTCTATCTCACCACCCGTCAACCCTTTATTACGGTCGCGTAGGTCACATTCGGCGGTGCAGGATATGCGCTTGTGGCAGACGATTCGAGAAACAATCAACGTGGCGTCATCAACCGGTATGGCGCCATCGGGTCGTACGCAGCGATTGGCGACAGCTTCACCGAGGGAGTCGGAGACCCCGGCCCGGACGGAACCTTCGTCGGCTGGGCGGACCGTTTCGCGGTACTTCTCGCGGACCAGCTCCCGGACACCGATGCGGCGACGAGCTCCGAGGGCTCCGCGCACGGAAACTTCCGGTACGCCAATCTCGCCGTACGCGGACGCCTCCTCGACCAGATCGTCGAGGAGCAGGTGCCGCGCGCCAAGGAACTCGCACCTGACCTGGTGAGCTTCTGCGCGGGCGGCAATGACATCATCCGGCCCGGCACCGACCCGGACGACGTGGCCGAGCGCTTCGAGCGCGCGGTCGCCGAGCTGACCGACTCGGTCGGCACCGTGCTGGTGACCACCGGCTTCGACACCCGCGGCGTTCCCGTGCTGCGCCATCTGCGCGGCAAGATCGCCACGTACACCGCCCATGTGCGCTCCATCGCCGACCGCTACGACTGCCCCGTCCTCGACCTGTGGTCGCTGAAGTCCGTGCAGGACCGGCGAGCCTGGGACGACGACCGGCTCCACCTGTCGCCCGAGGGGCACACCCGGGTCGCGCTGCGCGCCGCCCAGGTCCTCGGCCTCGACGTCCCGGCCGACCCCGACCAGGAGTGGCCCCCGCAGGCACAGCGCGGCACGCTGGAGGTCCGGCGCGACGACATCCACTGGGCGCGCGAGTACCTGGTGCCGTGGATAGGGCGGCGGCTGCGCGGCGAGTCCTCCGGCGACCTCGTCGAGGCGAAGCGGCCGGATCTCCTGCCGCTTTAGCACTGTCTTCGGCTCGTCTGCCGGACGGGCCCGCTCCCTTTCTGACTCCCGGGGGATTCAGGCCTGTCCGGCGACCGGGGACAGCGGCAGGAACCGGCGTCCCGAGGGCGCCGGTATGCCCGGGCGTCGGGCCGGTACGCGCTCCAGGACGCCGCCCGCGAAGACGTCGTACAGCGGCAGCGTCTCCAGATGCACATAGCCGATGTGGCAGTCGCAGACGGCGAGCGGACAGGCCCGCGGAGCGAGCGCACTGCGGTAGCTGCCGTCGTACAGATTGCCCAGCTCGGCCGGGACGAAGTGGCAGCGGCGCACCGTGCCGTCACCGTCCACCGAGATGACGGACTCGCCGGTCCGGCACGGCAGGCCGGCCGAGCGGTGCGGGTGGCGGCTGTACGGGAAGAGCGGGTCGAGGACCGTCCAGCGGTCCGCCTCCTCGTCCGTGTAGCTCTGCCCCTCAGCGGCATTGACCCAGAGATACACCTCGTCGGGCAGGTCGGTACGGAGCCGTCGCGCCTCGTCGAAATGGTCCTCGAGACCGACGACACCGACGCTGTACCGGACATCCAGAGCGGACAGCTCCCGGCACCTGGCGAGGAAACGGTCGTACGGTGTCTGCCCGGGGTGGTACGTGCACCACAGCGCAATCTTGTCGCGGCCGGCTCCACCGGCCTCGGCCAGCCACCGTGTACGACCGCTGAGATTGGTCTGGATCGCGACCCGGCCGATGTGCGGCAGCTGCGCCAGCTCCACCAACGCGCGGCGGTACCAGGAACGGACCAGTCCCTCGCCCCACGGCGTGAACAGCACCGAGATCCTGTCCCTGGTCTGCGCCGCGGCCCACGCGGTGAACCGCTCCAGCGCGGCGCGGTCGGCACGGAGCTGCTCCGGGCTGTCGCGCCGCTTGGCGAACGGGCAGTACGGGCAGTCGTAGTCGCACGAAGCCAGGGGGCCCCGGTAGAGGATCGTCAGATCCATGGGAGTGCTCACTTCAGTTCGTACGCGGCCATCGCGGCCCGTACAGCGGGGGAGAACAGCTCGGGACCCAGCGCGTCGGAGTGGGCGAGCCCCTCGGGCGAGAGCCGCAGCAGCCCGGACGCCACGGCGGACCCGTCCAGCCAGCCGCGTGCCTCGAAGAGGCCCAGCTCACCTGGGAAGTCGTCACCGGGAGCGGCGCCGAACCGCTCGTGGTATTCCGCAAGACGCAGCCCCTCGGCCTGGAGGAGCGACTGCAGGAGGTGGCGCCTGCGTGCCTCGTCGCCGTCCACATACCGTCCCACTTCCGCACGGGAGAAGTCCTCGGTGGCGGTGTAGCCGTCGATGATCGCCCGCACTTCCCGCATCTCCACCGCGTAGTCGAAGGAGTAGTGCAGCCGACTGGTGTACGAGCGTGCGCCGCAGCCCAGCCCGATCATGCCGTCCGTCTGGCACGCGTAGTCGTCGGGACCCTGCCGTGGGGCGTCGCCGCGACGGAACATCCGCATCGACACCTGCTCGTAGCCGTGGGCGAGGAGATGGTCCCGGCCCCCTCGGTACAGCCGCAGCCGCTCCTCGTCCCAGGCGGCGTCCGCCGCTGCTTCGGCGCCGACCCGGCCCAGGCCGGTCAGCGGGCGCACGTACAGCGGATAGAGATACAGCTCCTCCGGCTGCCAGGCGAGGGCCGCGTCCAGGGAGGAACGCCAGCTGTCCTGGGTCTGTCCGTCGATGCCGTAGATCAGGTCGATGTTGAGGACCGGGATGCGTGCGTCGCGGATCCGGCCGAGCGCCGCCTCCACATCGGCGCGGCGCTGGGGGCGGACCGCCGCGCGTGCCTCGGCGTCGACGAAGCTCTGTACGCCGATGCTGATCCGGGTCGTCCCGCGGTCGGCGAGGACGGCCAGCCGGTCGGCTGTTGCGGTCGACGGCGAGGTCTCGACCGACAGCGGCACGGAGCGCAGGTCGGCGCCCATCCGCTTCTCCGCGATGTCGCAGAGCCGCTCCAGCTCGGCCGCCGTCAGGAAGGTGGGGGTGCCGCCGCCGAACGCCGCCGCGGCGAACCGCACCGGCTCGTCGTCACCCAGTGCGTCGCGGACGGCGGTGGCCTGCCGGTCCAGCGCGTCGAGATAGCGGGTCGTCAGCTCGTCGGGGGCGCCGATCCGGGTGAAGAGGTTGCAGAAACCGCAGCGGACCTCGCAGAAGGGTATGTGGAGATAGAGCGAGAGCGCGTCCTTGCGCTCTCCCGCCCACAGCTCGCGCAGCGCGGGCCGGCCGACGGGGTGGCCGGTGAGCGGGCGGTACGCCGTCTTGTGCGGATAGGCGTAGACGTAGCTCTGGTAAGGGCGGACGGTGTGCGAACTGGTCATCGTGCGGTGGCCCCCGGTTCCAGGAAGAAGTGCGCGTACGGAACGGTCCAGACGGACTCGTGGCCGAGCCGGTGACCGGTGTAGCCGTCGTCCCCGTACGCCGTGCCGTGGTCGGAGCAGACGATGGCGAAGCAGCGCCGCCGACTGCTCGCGGCGGCAAGGAGCCGGCCGATGTGTGCGTCGACGTACTCCAGGGCTGCGGCGTGCGTGGCGCGGGAGTCGCCCGACTCGCGGGTGGCGCCCGGTTGGTGGAACCAGTTGGGCTGGTGCAGCGCCGACACGTTGACGAAGAGGAACAGCCGCTGTTCGGCGGGGAGCCTCGCGACGACCTGCTCGGCCCGTGCCACCTGGGCCTCGAAGGAGGTGGGTGACGCGACGCCGAACTCGGGTTCCCAGTGGCTCTCCTGGAACATGCCCGGCAGCACGGAACCGAGCGGGCCCTGCCGGTTGAAGAAGCCGACGCCTCCGATGCACACCGTGCGGTAGCCGGCTCCGGCGAGAGCGGACACCAGGTCCGGGGTGTCGAAGACGAAGGTCCGGGAAGCGGTGGTCTCACTGCCCGCGAAGCGTGCCGCGAACAGCCGGGGGTGCGGGCCGGGGGTGGCGGGCGTCGGCAGGAATCCCGCGAAGATCGCCTGGTGCGAGGCATAGGTGAAGCTGCCCGGGGCATGCCGCTTCTCCCAGATGCCGCCCGGGAGATGACGGGCCAGATGCGGGATGCGTCCGGCGGCGGCCAGCTCCGCCGCCACGTCGTAGCGCAGGGTGTCGAGGGTGATGAGCAGCAGATCGTGACTGCCCACGATCTCGCTCATGTCCGGATTCCCGGCGTGTTCCGAGGGAGCGGCTTCCGCGTCGCGGATGTCGGCGACGGCCTGTCCGGCGTCAGGGGGTGGCGCTTGCACGGTGGTTCCTTGCTCTGTTCAGTACGGCGACGACCTGCGTCGCGTAGGTGTCCAGGCCCTCGAAGCCGCTGCCGGGCAGCCCGGTCAGGCGTGGCAGCAGGTCGCCGAAGGCGTTGACCTCGCCGACGGCGAACCGCCGCCAGCCGGTCGCGGGCAGCAGATCGACGGCCACACACAGCGTGTCGGGGAAGCAGGCAGCGGCGCGCTCGCACACGGCCAGGGCCTCGGCCCAGCTGCCGCCCGCCGCCTCGACGGCCGCGCGGACCTCGTCGAGGCTTCCGCGCTCGCCACCGAGGTGAAGATTGGTCATGGGGGAGTGGCTGGTCCGTACGACGGCATGGGTGGCGCGGCCCGCCACCACCACGACCCGCAGGTCGGCCGAGCGCCCACGCTGTGATGCCTTGGGCAGCCAGCGCTCGATGTGGAGCCCGTCCGGTGCGAGCGCGTCGACGATCGCCGCCACCTCGCGCTCCGTCGTGCAGCGGCGCACCCGCAGTGAGTTGAAGAGCCGTCCGGACGTGTCGCGCTCCACCGACGTGGTCGCCCGCACCCGGCCGGGACCTGCCGTCTCCACGGCCAGCACCCCCGAGGCGGACGAGCCGTGCGCGAGCTTCACGAAGGCCCGTGGCATCCGGTGCTGAGCCATCCGCGCGCGCACATCCGCCCAGTCGCGCACCACGGGCGCCGCAGCGCCGGAGGTCGGCGAAGCCGGTACGGGGACCCCGGCGCCGTCCAGCACGGCATGGCACAGCCGCTTGTCGAACAGCACGGCGACATCGCCCGGGGCGTCGAGCAGGGCCGCTCCGGCCGCGTCGGCCGCCCGTGCGACCGTCCGCACCGCTCCGGTGAACCGGGTGTACCAGAGGGCGGTGCCCTCGACCCTCGTGGGATCGTCCACCGACCGCAGCAACCGCTCGACCTCGGCGTCCTCACCGGGCGAGTCCATCCGTACGGTCTCGCCCGGCAGGAAGACGGCCTCGCCGCCCAGGACGTCCAGCCAGGGCACCACACGCGCGGCCGGCAGCCCGGCGGCGCGTACGGCGTCCCGGAAGAGTGTGACCCGGCGGTTGCCGGGAACTCCCACGACGGCGAAGCGCACCGCCGGGCCGCCCGCCCTACTCGCTGACTGCGACATAGCGCTCGTCGTCCTCATCCGGATCCCAGTACTCCACCTCGTCCGGTTCACCGTTCACCCGGTCGGCACCGAGCAGTCCCCTGAGACGGTCCAACCACGGGTCACTCATGTAGTGGTGATGCAGATCCAGCGAGGTCAGGTGGGTGAGCGGCTGGCCCGCGAGAAGCGCCTCGGCTCCGCGGTCGCCGAGCGTGCCCATCGCCAGGGAGAGCGACTCCAGCTGGGCGACAACCGGGGCGGACGCCACCGCGGCCGCGATCTCGTCCTGGATCTCGCTGTTCTGCAGACCCAGATGGCGCAGGTTCGGCAAGGCGGCACCGGAGAGCAGCGGCGCAAGGTCCTCGACCGTCGCGTCCCCGCCGTACTCGGAGACGCCGAGCCACAGTTCGAGGTGCTCCAGCGCGGGCAGTTCCGACGCCCCGACCGCCCGCACGACGGCCGACGGAAGGCCGCCGGACTCGAACCGCAGTGAGGTGAGTGCCTTGTGCCGCACCGGCCGCAGATCAAGGGTCTGCTTGCCGGCGATCGGCTCGCCGGAGCCGCGCACCGTCAGCTCCCGCACCTGCCCGAACGCCTCGAGCACCGGGGTGATGTCGGCCATCTCCAGCCAGGAGAGCTCGCACTCCTCGCTGACGACATCGGCGAGGAAGAGCGCCCGCAGGGACGGGAACCGGTCCGCGTGGCCCGCCAGCAGGTCGACGACGGGGGCGAACGGCTCGTACTCCTCCTGCCACCACGGACCGATCAGCAGGGCTCGCACCTGCGTGGTGTCGACCGTGTCGAGGAAGTGCTGCCACAGGACGGCGAATGTCAGACTGCCCTGCCAGGCGCTCTCCAGCCGCCAGGCGACCGCGTCCGCCGCGGGAAGCGGACCGGTGTGCGGCTGCCCGGGGCCGGGCAGCGTGAGGACCGGCAGGCCGTGGAACGTCTCGGGGTGGTCGATGTCAGTCATCGGGTGTCACTCCGAAACCGCGGTGTAGCGGCCCTCGGCCCCGCGACCGTCCCAGGGTTCCTCGCGTTCGGACACATCGACCTGCACTCCGTGCGGTTCCAGCGCCTCCTTGATCCGGCGCTCCATCGGCGCGGTGAGGAAGTGATGGTGCAGATCGAGCCGTTCGAGATGGGTCAGCGGCTGGCCTTCGAGCAGCGCGGCCGCGCCCTCGTCGCCCAGCGTCCCGTGCGACAGATCGAGGGTGCGCAGCTGGGCGACGACCGGGGCGCCCGCGACGGCCGTCGCGATCTCGTTCTGCACTTCGCTGTTGCGCAGACCGAGGTGGTGCAGGCGGGGGAAGCGCGAGCCGGAGAGCAGCGGGGCCAGGTCCGCGACATCGGTGTCGCCGCCGTACTCGGAGACACCGAGCCAGAGATCGAGCCGCTCCAGTGCGGGCAGCTCGCTGTCCAGAATGCCGCGGATCACTCCGGCCGGGAGCCCGCCCGTCTCGATGGTCAGCGAACGCAGCCGCTCGTGCTTCGACGGGGAGAACTCCAGGTCCGTGCCGCCGCGCACGCCCAGTTCCAGCAGGTCGGGGAACGCCCTCAGCAGCGCGGTGACGTCGGACTGCTCGATCCAGGAGATCTCGTTCTCCTCGGCCGTCATGTCGCCCACGAAGACGGCTTCCAGCGAGGTCAGCCGGTCGGCGGCGGCGATCACGAGATCGATCGGGTACGACGACGTCTCCTCGTACGACTCGCCCCACTGGCCGATGATCAGGGCCCGCACGCCCGCCGGGTCGACAGCAGCGAGAAATGCCTGGAACGCCTGCTCCCAGGTCATCTCGGACTCGTCGTCGTACGGGTCGACCGATATACGCCAGGCCGCGGCATCGGCGGCCTGCGCCGGCGCCTCGTTCGTCGCGTGCCGGAAGTCGACGGCCGGCAGGCCGAGCAACTCGTGCAGGTGATCCACACCGGACATGACCCTGAGCTCCTGAGACTGGGGGACGGCTGATGTCGGCAAGGTTTATCAAGCCCCACTGACAATGCGGCGGGCGGGGGAGCGGTTGTGACCGATTGTCAGACCCTCCCCTTAGCGTTTTCTCCAGGGTCGGCACAGCGGGTGCCACCCTGGAGGGGAGACGTCTGTGTACCGGCAGGGCGATGTACTGATCGTGGCGTTGGACGAGTCCGAGGTGCCCGCGCACCTGGCGGAAGCGCCGGGGGAGCCGCGGGACGCCCGCGGGCGGATGGTGCTCGCGCTGGGCGAGGTCACCGGTCATGCGCATGCAGTCCAAGGGCCCGGCCGGCTGATGCGCGAGGCGGGCGCCTTCGGCCCGATGCTGCTCCATCTCCCCGACGGCGGGCGGGTGGTGCACGAGGAGCATGCGGCGATACCCCTGTCGAAGGGCTGGTACCGCGTCGTGCGCCAGCGGGAGTACGCACCGGGCGCGGTCCGCATCGTCGCGGACTGAGCCGGCCGGTCCGGGCAGGCGGCGGGCGACGCAGCGGGCCGGTACCGGGCGGCGGGGCGAACACGCCGGACAGGCGGCGAACAGCAGAGATCCAAGAGAGTGAACAGGGGACGGGGACAACCGATGCAGTACGTGGACTCATGGCGGGCCGTGGCAGCGGCGACCGGTGCGGCGGACCGGGGAGCGGCCGAGGACGGGGTCCGCCTCGCCTACCGCAGCGCGGGACTGGCCGAGCCGGAGCAGATTGTCTGGGCCGATTCGCCGAAGGCGGCCGTCGAGGTGGTCGAGAAGCTCGTCGACGCGGGCCGCTCGGTGCGCGACGAGGTGCGGACCCGCCCGTGGGCGGAGGAACGGCGCCGGATGTACGACGAGTTGGGTCCGGCCGGCTGGTCCTCCCTCTGGTCGGCCACGGGCGCCCAGCTCTGGGAGACCACGGCCGCGCTCGCCGAGCGGATACGGACCGGTGTCGTCGCGGCCCTCGCCGGGAGCCCCGAGGACGAGTCGGATGTACGCCTGGTGCTGCTCGACGCGGTCCTCGGCCAGCACGACGCGGCGTGGCTCGCCGCGTTCGACGGCCGCGGGGACCGGCTCGACGGCCTGGCGGAGGTGGCCAGGCACGCGGGCTGGTGGTGGCCGTACGAGCGCGCCGTGGTGATCAGCGAACGCCCGGAGACGCTCCACCGCGACGAGGCGGGCCGGCTCGACCGCGGGGACGGCCCTGCCCTCTCGTACCGTGACGGTTTCGCGCTGTACGCCTGGCGCGGCATGCCTGTTCCCGCCGAGTTCCTCGCGGAACTGACGACCCTGACCCCCCAGCGGATACGCGAGGAGGAGAACGCGGAGCTGCGCCGCGTGATGCTGGAGTTCTACGGCTACGACCGCTACCTCACCGAGTCGGGCGCCCAGCCGGTGCACCATGACGAGACGGGCATCCTGTGGCGGATCGCGCTGGACGGCGACGAGGACGTGGTGATGGTCGAGGTGGTCAATTCGACCCCGGAGCCCGACGGGACCCATCGCACCTACTGGCTGCGGGTACCGCCCTCGACCAGGACCGCGAAGGGCGGCGTCGCCTGGACCTTCGGGCTGGACGAAGACGCGTACACGCCTCTGCGCCAGACCTGATCGGTCGACAGGGCGGAAGGGAAGCGAAGGAGGCGGAGTGGCCGGCCGGGTCAGGCCGTCAGCGTCGCCCGGTCGATGCCCAGTTCGCGGGCCAGCGCCTCGTCGGTCCACGCCAGCATCGTGGCCCGGGAGAGCGGACCGGCGTACGACGTCATCTGGACGGCCAGGCCATCCAGCAGGGCGGTCAGTCGCCAGGCCACGGACATCGGGTCGTCGCAGTGGAACTCACCCGCGGCGGCGCCCTCTTCGATGACCTCGGCCAGCTCCGCCTTCCACTGCTGGTCGAGATCGCCGGCCACATTGCGCAGCGCCGGGTCCCGGAGCGAGGCCGCCCAGCCCTCGATCCACAGCCGCCAGCCCTTGGCCTGCCCGGTCGGTGCGTACCAGCGGACGGCGGCGCGCAACCGCCGTACCGCACTCGTGCGACGGCCCAGGAGCTTGCGCAGATGGGCGAGGTCCGCCTCGGCCGCATGCGCGAAGGCGGCTGCGACCAGCTTCTCCTTCGTCGAGAAGTGGTAAAGCACCAGGGCGTTGCTCACGCCGAGCACGGACGCCACATCGGCGATCCGTACCGCTGCGACACCTCGCACCTCGATCTGTTCGACGGCAGCGCGGAGCAGCTCCTCGCGTCGTTCCGCCACGCTCAACCGCACTCTTGCCACGGCGTCACCCTAACCAATGCGCCGGTCCCGGACAGGTCGGGGGCGGGACCGCGTACGGCCCCGCCCCCTGCTCACCACCTGTCACCTCAGGGCTCCGGCGCAGGTCAGCACCAGATATCGGCGCAGCCGGAGTTGTAGGCGTCGATCAGGGTCTCCGTCAGCGAGGCACCTGAGGTGTCCGTGACGGTGGTGCGCAGGTCGACCTTGGCGGTGCCCATCGCAGGCACCGTCACCTTCCACCTGCCGTCGGCCGTACGCGCTGCCGCGGCCTGCTTCCAGCCGGTGCCGTCCGTCGCGTACCAGACCTTCAACGAAGCGACGGCAAGCGCCCGTCGACTGCCCTGCGCCGTGAGCCCGACCGTGTAGTCGAGCGGCCTCCCCGCGTCGGCCGCGTTCTCGCCGGTCAGCGGCAGCCGGTAGTCGAGGTCCAGCAGCCGGGCCGCGGCGGCCGACTTCTCGTGACCGGAGCGGAACCGCCACTCGCTGGTGATGCGGGTGCCGAGCATCCACGTCACCGGGTCCGGTGACGTACGGGTGGCGTCGACCGTCAGCCGGTACCAGTCGTCCTTGCGCGGCAGGTCGAACGTGGCGCGGCCCGGTGCGTCGTTGCGGGCCAGCACCTTCCCGCCGTCGTCCGCCAGGACCGTGCTGCCGGTGTCCGCCCCCGGCGCCGTCTCGGCACGGTGCCCGGCCGCGTCCGAGAACACCGGGAGCGCCACATTCAGCTTGTCGCCGTCCCGGGTGATCTGCGCCGCCCCGGCCTGTTCGCCGAGCGCCGGGTTGAAGGGCGCGGACATCCAGTCGTCCCGGTAGTCACCGCCCGCGCGGTACACGGTGGGCGGGCCGACCAGCGTCCCCAACGGGTAGACGAAGTCGGAGACGTCGTACTGGTAGTGGAAGGTCGCCGTCGTCCACGCGACGTCCGGGCTGTAGTAGAGCGTCTGCTCCGACGGCGGCCGGTAGCGGGTGGACTGCTGGTTGAGCGTCAGCCCGTGCCACGTCGTCCAGGCGTACATGCCCTTGGGGTCGTTCGGGTAGCCGTGCGTGCGCTCCACCGTCGTCACCCTGGCCAGATTCGACCGCCGGTCGAACCAGTCGGCGCCCGCCGGGACCCTGCCGTCGACCGAGTGGTGCAGGAAGTAGGCGTCCGCCGAGGTGCTGATGCCGTCGAGCGTCAGCGTCAGCGGTCCCTCGGCCAGCCGTGCCCGCAGGGCGGGCACACTGGCCGTGTCCAGCCTGAGCACCGGTGTCGGCCTGTAGACCGAGAGTCCGTAGCCGACATACACGACGGCGGCCGTGCCCGCGTCCGTCAGCTTCTGGTAGAGCGCGTTGTTGAACGCGGTCTGGCTGGTGGCCGGTGTCCACAGGACGATCTTGCCCTTGAGGTCCATGGCCGCCGGGTCGGTGTCCGCCCCGGTGCCGATGTCGACGACCTCGCCGGTGGCCGTGCCCAGCCAGCTGTAGATGCTGTACTGGGAGAGCAGCAGCCTCAGCGCGTCGGCCGAGGAGCCCGGCTCGTGGGCATCGACCTCCCGTTGCTGCCAGCTCAGCCCGCCGAAGAAGGTGAGCCCGTCCAGCGTCCCACCCGTGGAGGGCACCGCCTCCACGCGGTACTGACCGGCGGAGCTCGGTGCCACCAGCCCGGTGTCCGCGGCATTCGTGCCGGAACCGACCCGTGACGCGATCCCGGTGGCCGACTGCAGGGACACCCGGGCCGACCCGTCGTCGACACCGATCCTGACGGGCTCTGCGCCCTTGGTGTCCAGTGCGAGGGTGCTGTTCCGATCGAGCATCACCCGGTGGGCGAAATGGATCGCGGTGGTCCCGACGACCGTGTTGCCCACGGTGTCGTACTCCCACGTGTGCCCCAGGATGCGGTAGCTGCCGCGCGGCAGCGTCACCGTCCTCGGCTTGGTGCCGTCCAGGCCGATCAGCTGGGATGCGCCCGTCCTCTCGTTCTGCAGGACCGCGCCCGTCGAGGTGCGCTCCGCGCCTTCGCGCGGTGCGGGACCGGTCAGGGTGAGGGCGTACGTCTCCGGATCGGCCTCGACGGCAACGGGCACCGTCGCCCTGCCGCGCCCCGGCCAGGTCGCGGTGACCGCTCCGCTGTACGTCGTCCCCGCCTCGACCTGTGACGGATCGAGGACGACCTCCATGACCGCGGACGACCGAGCGGGCACGGTCACCGTCTCCGCGCCCAGCCTGATCGCCCGGCCGGGCCCGGCGGACAGCTGTAGCCTCACGGGCTTGTCCGTGGTGTTCGTCCAGGTCACGTCGTGGCTTTGTGGGGCGGCGGAGGCGTTCGGGTACGTGGTGTGGGCGGCCAGCGCGGTGGGTTCGGCGACCACCGTGGTGTCCAGTGCGGCGGGTACGTCGGTGAGACCGGCGCCCGTGTCACTCACCGTCGCACCCGCCACCGGGGCGGCGCTGCCGACCAGTGCGGACTTCAGCTGCGCCCCCGACCAGTCGGGGCGGCGCTGGGCCAGCAGGGCGGCGGCGCCCGCGACATGCGGGCTGGCCATCGACGTACCGGAGAGCGAGGCGTACTGCTCGGTGACGGCTGCGTCGTCCAGCGTGCCGGCGGCGCGGGCGGCCACAATGGCACTGCCCGGTGCGGAGATCTCCGGCTTGACGGCGGGCCGGCCCTGGCGTGGTCCGCGTGAGGAGAACGCCGACATCTCACCGGATTTGGTGACCGAGCCGACCGTCAGTGCGGCATCGGCGGCGCCCGGCGCGCTGATCGTACGGTCGCCGCTGTTGCCCGCGGCGATCACGAAGAGTGTGCCGTGCTCGGCGGAGAGCTTGTCGACCGCGGCGGACAGCGGGTCGGTGCCGTCGGAGGCCCGGTTCGATCCGAGACTCATGTTGACGATCCGGGCGTCCTGGTCGACGGCCCACTGCATGCCGGCGAGGATCCAGGAGTCGTAGCCGTAGCCGTCGTTGCCGAGGACTTTGCCCTCGACGAGCTCCGCGCCCGGCGCGACACCCGCGTACCGGCCCCCGGAGGCCGCACCGGATCCGGCGATGATCGAGGAGACATGGGTGCCGTGGCCCTGGAGGTCCTGGACGTCGCCGTCCTCGGTGAAGTCCTGCGAGGCGGTGACGGCATTCTTCAGGTCCGGGTGGGTGCGGTCGTAGCCGGTGTCGAGGACCGCGACCTTGGTGCCCTTGCCGGTGATTCCGGCGCGGTGAGCCGTGTCCGCGCCGATCTGCGGTACGGACCGGTCGAGCGTCGCCCGTACTCTTCCGTCGAGCCAGACCTTCCCGATGCCTTCGCTGCGGGCCCCGGACGCCGTGCCGAGCTGCTTCCACACGGTGCCGGCCGACTTCTTCGGAACGCTCAGAGCCGTGGTGCGTGCGGTGCGGAAGGCCGCGGCGACACGGGAGCCCTTCGGCGCGTCGGGGCTTGCGGCGGACGGCGTGTCGCCGCCGACCAGGAGCCGCAGGGTGTCGGTGCTGCTGTCGGCGTAGCCCGAGGCGACCAGCTCGGTCACGTCGAACAGCCGTCGGTCGACGCGGCCCTGCGCGATCTGTCCGACGGCGTCGATCGGCACCGCGTACTCGTGGCCGTCCGCCCGGAACCGCGTGAAGCCCATGCCCTCACGGCCGGAGCCAGGCACGATCGAGCTGATCTGCACGGCGTTCCCGCTGCCGGAGTACGTCACCACGTCGCCGGTCAGCAGCGTGACGGTGCGGGCAGCGCCACCTGCGGCCGGGGATATGGCCGGGTCGGCGAAGGCGGGGGCGTTGTCGGCGGCGGCAGGGAGTGATCCACCGGCAAGGGCGGCGGCGAGCGCTGTGGCGCAGGCCGCCGCCCATCTGGTCCGTCTCATTCTCACCTCGTGAACTCGTGTGTTCCCAGGGGATGGTGAGGCGAGAATGTCAGGGGCATGGCGGCTTGGGCCCGGTCGATGCTGGCGGGAAGCTGCCATGGCAGCTATTCGCCGTAAACCCTTTCGATCAGCGGGAGTTGAGCGAAGGCGGGCGGAGCGTCACCGGTACCAGCCGAACCGTTCGGCCATCACCGGCAGCCGTTCGGCGACGAGCGCATGGGCCGCCGCACGGGGCGTGGAGCCGTCGGCCTCGGCGCGGGCCAGCATCCGGTCGATCAGGGCGCGCATCGAGCGACGGGTATGACCGAACGCCTCCTCGGCGTCGGCGCCGATGTCGCCGAACAGGGTCCACCACCACCAGGCGTTCGTACCGGAGTTGACGACCACATCGGGCAGTACGGTGATCCCGCGCCCGGCGAGCAGCGCCTCCGCCTCCGGCAGCACCGGCATGTTCGCCGCCTCGACCACCCAACGGGCAGTGATGAGCGCCTGGTTCGTGGCGTCGATGGCGTACGAGACCGCTGCCGGGACGAGCACCTCCGCCTCCTGGGTCAGCCAGGCGTCGGCGGGCAGCTCGCGGTCCCCGTCCCGCAGCGCACCACGGTCCACCGTTCCGTACGCGTCCCTGGCGGCGAGCAGCGCCTCGACGTCGAGGCCCGCCGGGTTGGCGATGGTGCCCTTGATGTCCGCGACGGCGACGACCTTCAGCCCGGCCCGCGCCAGGAACCGCGCCGTCGCCCCGCCCATCGTGCCGAGGCCCTGCACGCAGACGCGCGCCTGCGGGTACGCCACGCCTGCCCGGTCCAGCGCGGCGAGCGCCGACTCGGCGACCCCGCAGCCGCCGACCAGTTCGTCGAGCCCGATGCCGTCCACCTCGACGGCGAACGCGTCGGCGAGCCGCTGCCGCGCGGCCGTCTCGTCGTCGAGCAGGGGATAGACGGCCTGGATCGAGGAGATGAGCCCGGCCTCGGCGGCCGCCCGGTCGACGAGGTCCTGCGTCAGCCCGAGGTCCTCACCGGTCGTCCAGACGTTCTCGATGTACGGGCGCACGGCCCGCAGATAGCGCACCAGGACCCCGTACGCCTCCGGGGCGCGCGGGTCGCAGTCGATGCCGCCCTTGGCGCCGCCGAGCGGTATGTAGCGGGCCTGTGCGTCGTCGGCGTCGAAGTGCAGGGCCTCCTTCATCGTCATGCCGCGGGCGAGCCCGGCCACCTCGTCGAGCGTGCAGCCCTCCCGCATCCGCAGCCCGCCGCTGGACACACCGCGCACCAGCCGGTCGACGACCAGATGGCCCTGGCGTCCGGTGACATGGTCCGTCCAGGTCAGCGAGATCAGCGGAGCCGGTGGGGTGGTCGGGGACGCGGTCGTCGTCGGCGTCGTCATCGGGGGGTCTCCTCGGTCACAGTGATCAGGGTGGGCCCGGGGGTGGTCAGGGCCAGGGACAGGGCGCGGGTGAGTGCCTCGGGTGAATCGGCGTGGACACCGTGGCCGCCGTACGCACGGGCCAGCGCCGGGAGGTCGACGGACGGCATATCGACCGCCGTGGGGGTGTCGCCGCGCGCCGCCATTTCGTCGCGGATCTCGCCGTATCCGCCGTTGTCGAACACCACGACGGGCAGCGGCAGCCGCAGCTGGGCGGCGGTGGCGAGCTCCTGCACGGAGAACTGCAGCCCGCCGTCGCCGCTCAGCGCCACCACCTGACGGGCGGGATACGCGGTCTTCGCGCCGATCGCGGCGGGCAGGGCATAGCCGAGCGTGCCGAAGCCGGTCGGATGGAGATAGCGCCCCGCCGGACCCACCGGCAGATGCGGGATGGCGCCGTAGTAACAGCACTGTGCACTGTCCGAGGTCAGGATCGCGTCCGCGTCCAGCACGGTTCGTACGGCCTGGAGATACGGCAGCCGGTGGGCATCGCGCTCAGCGGTCTCCGCGTCCCGCCCGGCGCGCAGCGCCCGTACGGCACCGGTCCGGTCCGGAGCCCCGGAACCCGGTGCGCCGTGGGACTCGGCGAGTTGCTGTCGCAGGGCTTCCAGGGTGGTGCGGGCGTCGCCGACGAGCGGCAGTTGCGCGGGCAGTCCCGCGTACATCTGATCCGGGTCGACGTCGACCCGGATCAGGGTGGCGCGCAGCGCGGGCGGCGCGGACCAGAGATCGGACTCGGCCAGTTCCGTGCCCACGGCCAGTACGGCATCGCACCCGGCCAGCCACTGTTGTACGGACGGGCTGTGCAGCGACACCCCGAGCGACAGCGGGTGCGTCTCGTCGACGATCCCCTTGCCGTTGGCAGTGGTGACCACCGGCGCACCCAGCTCCTCGGCCAGCGTCAGACACTGCGCCGCGGCGTTCCTGGCGCCGCCGCCGAGGACCAGTGCGGGCTGCCGGGCCGACCGCAGCACCCGCGCCGCGTCCCGCAGCACGGGCAGGGACGGGCAGGTCGCGGGCGTCGGCGGGGCGAGCCGCACCGGACCCGCCGGTTCCGGTTTCTCCAGCAGATCGAGCGGCACCTCGATGTGGGCCGGGCGGGGGCGTCCGGTGCGGAACAGTGTGAAGGCGCGCGCCACCGCGGAGAAGATCTCCTCGACCGTCGACGCCCGGTGGCTGAATGCCGAGACCCCCCGCAGCGCCTCGGTCTGGCTGCGCATCTCGTGCAGCAGACCGGTCGACTGGCGTGGATGGCGCAGTGGCATGCCGGGCGAGACGACCAGCATCGGCACGCTGTCCGAGTACGCCTGCCCGACCGCCGCCGCGATGTTCAGCAGCGCCGGACCGGTGGTGGTGATCGCCACCCCCGGGCGCCCGGTGACCCGCGCGTACGCATCGGCGGCATATCCCGCGCCCTGCTCGTGGCGCGGGGTGACATGCGCGATTCCGTACGGGGCCAGATGCCGGTAGATCTCCAGGTTGTGCGTTCCCGGAATCCCGAACGCCTGTGTCACACCGTGCTCCGCCAGTGCGCGAACCACGGCTTCGCCGCCGGTCAGCGAGGTCGGCCTCGGCTGCTCGGACACACTGCCTCCCTCCGTCAACCGGTCGATTTACTGAATCGCCAGTCAGTATTGGGAGGCAGAGGTCCCCTGTCAATGTGATCTTTACTGAATCGGTGTTCAGTGGCTGAGGTGCGACCGTCAGGGGGCGGCGGGGTGCGGTACCTCGCACTCGTCCTTGAAGCCCTGGCTGGTCAGACCCAGTGCGGAGTTGGTCCGCGAGCGCATGTTCTCCACGGCGACCATGGTCGTCAGCTCCACCAGGGCCTTCTCGCCGAGCGCGGTCCTGAGCCGGTCCACCAGCTCGTCCGTGACCTCCGGCGGGGTGAGGCTCATCGCCTCCGCGTACTCCATGACGTCACGCTCCCGTGGTGTGTACACCTCGCTGTCCCGCCATACCGGCACCTCGCGCAGTTTGCGGGGGTCCATCCCGTGCCGGTGGTTCTCCCAGTAGCCGAAGTCCATGCACCAGCTGCAGCCCACGGTCGCCGCGGAGGCCATCACCGCAAGGGCCTTGAGCTGCGGGTCCAGCGCCTTCCACCGGCCCACGGCCAGCTCGAAGCGGAGCCCGGCCCACAGCACCCTGGTGTGGTGGGCGGTGGCCCGTACGGGATCGATGACCTTCCCGTACGTACGGTTCGAGTACCACGACACGGCGCGGAAGAGGAGGCTGCGGGGCGGGTCGAGCGAGATACGGGCGGTCATGGCGGGTCTCCTTCGGTTCGGCTCCGAGTCCGCCGCGCGATCCCCCGAGGTCACCGGCGGCGGCTGCTGTCACGGATGCGACGGGCGGGAGCCGCCGGATGTGACATCGGAGGGCGGCCGATCGCGGAATCCTGCGAAGGGTACGGACGTTGGTTCCGGCATGACGGGAATCGATGCAGAGCAGGACGCGCTTCTCCGGCTGATCGCCGAGGAGGGCGGCGGGGTGCTCGTGACGCTGAAGCGGGACGGCCGGCCCCAGCTCTCCAATGTCAATCACTTCTACTATCCCGAGGAGCGCATCATCCGCGTCTCGATCACCGAGGGCCGGGCGAAGACGCGGAACCTCCGGCGCGATCCCAGGGCGAGCTACCACGTCACCAGCAAGGACCGCTGGGCCTGGACCGTCGCGGACGGGACCGCCGAGCTGTCGCCGGTCGCCGCCGATCCGCACGACGCGACCGTGGAGGAGCTGATCACGCTCTACCGCGACGTACAGGGCGAGCATCCCGACTGGGACGACTACCGCAGTGCCATGGTCCGCGACCGGCGGATCGTCCTGCGGCTGCACGTGGAGCATGTGTACGGGCAGCCGCGTGGCTGAGGCGGCACGGTCCGGCCTTCATTCCCCTGGCCGTTCCGTACTCGCACCGTCGCACCCCCTGCTCATAATGAAACGACACCGACTCCCTCAGGAGATGTTGTGACCGGCGCTGACTCCCTGCACCCGCTCCGCACCCGGCTCCGTACGCTGCGACCTGCCGCATTCGGCGCCGACCCCGACGGCGACCGCATGGAGCGCATCCGGCGCTCACCCAACTTCGCCGACGGCGTCTTCCAGAACCCCATGGGGGCGCGGAGCAGGCCGTCCGGCTCCATGCTGGAGTTTGCGAAGGTCTTCTTCCGCAAGGAGGAGCGGGCCCGCAGGACGCCGACCGGCACGGCACCCGTCCACGCCACCACGCTCGCCGACCTCGCCGCGCCGCCCGCCACGGGGCTGCGGCTCACCTGGATGGGCCATTCGAGCGTGCTGACCGAGATCGACGGCCGCCGGGTGCTCTTCGACCCGGTGTGGGGCGAGCGATGCTCGCCCTTCGCGTTCGCCGGGCCCAAGAGGCTGCACCCGGTTCCGCTGCCCCTCGCCGCGCTCGGCCCGGTCGACGCGGTCGTCATCTCCCACGACCACTACGACCACCTCGACCTGCCGACGATCCGGTCCCTGGCGGGCACGGACACGGTCTTCGCCGTGCCGCTCGGCGTCGGCGCCCACCTGGAGCGCTGGGGTGTGTCCGCCGACCGGATGCGCGAGCTCGACTGGAACGAGACCACGCACATCGCGGGCATCAGCCTGACCGCGACCCCCGCCCGGCACTTCTGCGGGCGCGGTCTGCGCAACCAGCAGCACACCCTCTGGGCGTCCTGGGCCGTCGCGGGCCCGGAGCACCGGATCTACCACAGCGGTGACACCGGCTACTTCCCCGGTTTCAAGGACATCGGAGCCGAGCACGGCCCGTTCGACGCGACGATGATCCAGATCGGCGCCTACTCCGAGTACTGGCCCGACATCCATATGACACCGGCGGAGGGCATGCGTGCCCATCTGGACCTCCAGGGCGGGAAGCCGCTCGGAGCGATGCTGCCGATCCACTGGGGCACGTTCAACCTGGCCCCGCACCCGTGGGCCGAGCCGGGGGAGTGGACGAAGGATGCTGCTGCGGAGGTCGGGCAGGCGGTGGCGCTCCCCCGACCCGGCGAACCCTTCGAACCGGCGGGGACGCTCCCCACGGACCCCTGGTGGCGCGCGGTGTCCGAGCCCATTGCGCACCCGTGGCGTCGCTCCAAGGGGGCGGATACCGCACCGGTGCACCAGGAAGAGGTCGACCTTGCGGGCGAGCGGTGATCTCGGGCCAGCCGGTCGCTGACTCCGCCTGCTCATGGCCGCGGGGTTCGAACGACCGTTCGGGGCCCGCGGTGTCCGGGGTGTCGTGATGCGGACGAGGGCGAACGGGCGGTGACGGCGGACTCGAAGCGGGTTCGGCAGTCCTTGCTCGCTGCAGGCGCCTCCGAGGTCCTGATCGAGGCGCTCGGACAGTAGGGCCCGACGCCCGCCGTGGACGGCCCGCCGGATATATCGGCGGGCCGTCCTGCGTCGTCCCCCGCCGGAGCCCCAAGGCCCGGCCGGCGTCGGTCGTCGATGCGGTGGCATCGCTCATGGACCAGGTCAGGTCCTCGGTCGCTCCGGGAGGATCCACTCGCTGGACCGCCTTGGTGTCAACGGGCAGCAACGGCCAAGCTGACCACGTACGCTCCTCCACCGTGCCGTTCGGGAGGGCTTCGGTCGGGAGATCGCGCTCCGCGGCCAGGAATGGCCCGGTGGCACTCCTGTCGAGAACAAGGAAGTCGGAGTAGCTGGCCAGGTTCGCGAGATGGGTGTCGAGCGGGACGCTCCTGGTCCACCAGTCTTTTGTCATGTACGCTTAAATAGTCTGTCGTCAGGTCGCATGCCGGTCATTGTTCTACGCGCGAAGAATTCAGTACCCAGCGGCTGCGCCCTCGTAGATCAACCCCTCCCGGAGGTATGACGGATGCTTGGATCCGGTAAGTCCCCCTGTCGCAGGCTCGTCAGCGGAATGGCCGTCCTGGGCGCCCTCGCCGCCGGCACCGCCGTCCAGGCGGTTCACGCCGCCCCCAGTGCCACCGCAGCCACCACCAATCGCGTGCTGTTCGACAACGCGCACGCCGAGACGGCCGGCAACGCGGACTGGATCATCAGCACCAGTCAGCCGGACCCTCTGGGCCAGAACTCCAGCCCCACTACGGAGACTTCCTGGACCGGCGCCCTCTCCTCCTGGGGTGTGGCCCTGCAGAGGACCGGCAACTACAGCCTCAAGACGCTGCCGTCGGGCAGCTCGATCACGTACGGCACCACCGGCGCAACCGACCTGATGAACTTCGACACCTTCGTGCTGCCCGAGCCGAACGTTCTGCTCACCGCGGCGGAGAAGACCGCCGTCATGAACTTTGTGAAGAACGGCGGCGGCCTGTTCCTGATCTCCGACCACACCGGCGCCGACCGCAACAACGACGGTGAGGACGCGGTCGAGATCATCAACGACCTGATGACCAACAACACCGTCGACAGCACCGACCCGTTCGGCTTCTCCGTCGACTCGCTGAGCATCGGCTCCGACTACCCGGCGGCGATCGCCGACAGCACCGACGCGGTGCTGCACGGCTCCTTCGGCACAGTGGCCAAGAGCCTCATCGCAAGCGGTACGACCGCCACCCTCAAGCCGGCCGACAACTCCAGCGTCAAGGGCCTGCTCTACCGCACCGGGTACTCCGGCAACACCGGCGCCTTCTTCGCCACCAGCACCTTCGGCAGCGGCCGCGTCGCCTTCTGGGGCGACAGTTCGCCGATCGATGACGGCACCGGTCAGTCCGGCAACACCCTGTACGACGGCTGGAACGACTCCGGCGCCACCAACGCCGCCCTCGCCCTCAACGCCACCGAGTGGCTCTCCGGCAGCAGCGGCGGCGGCACAGGTGCCTGCACCGCCGCCCAACTGCTCGCCAACCCCGGCTTCGAGTCCGGCAACACCTCCTGGACCGCGAGCAGCGGCGTCATCACCACGAGCAGCAGCGAGGCCGCCCGCACCGGCTCCTACAAGGCCTGGCTCGGCGGCTACGGC